>NZ_BMAQ01000006.1 GCF_015472005.1 Insulibacter thermoxylanivorax
GAAATCCGTTGATTTTGCTTGTTCGATTGGTTATGCTTCATCTAGAGCGTCCTCCTCTTATTAGGGCAGTGAATGTGCGCAACATTCGAGACCCAGCATACAGGAGGCGCTTTTTCTTTTCAAACCGCAAATTAATTCATTACAGGAATAGCTCCTTATCTTCCTTATCTTCCGTTTGCATGTCTGCCGCAAGCTCAACTTCCTCCGGGACCTGCTCATATCTTGCGCTCACCTGTTCAGCCATATGCCGCACCTCTTCTCGTAGCTGCAAGGGTTCGAGCACTTCCGCATCTAAAGCCAAGCTGTAGAAAAACTTAACCGCCCACTGCCATTCCTCTAAAGGACACATGAAATCAAGCAGCCACTGATCATCACTGATTTGCTTGACCTGCTGCCCGATATAGCGGTTTTGTTCGGCGAGCAGCGCTCCTCTGTAAGTGAGTGCTGCTCGGATGCGGATATGGCCGCTTAGCTTTGCGGCCTGTGCTTCCTCTTCGATCGGCTCCTCGCGCGGCGGCTTCTCCAGCTCTTGGATCTCTAACATGCGGTCAATGCGGAAGGTTCTTGTTTCACGATGCTCTAGAGAATACGCCTCCGTATACCAAAACCCGTGAGCCATATAGACACGTTTCGGCTTAAGATGCAGCCAGCGCTGACGGTTCTCAGAACGGTAATATACGCGGATCCATCTGGATGCCGCTGCATGACGCACGATGGTCTCCAGATGCGGAGTGGAGTACTCGCGGCTTGGGATATCCAGTTCCAGCCGGGTTAGAAGCGGTTCGATCTCATGCAGGGTCTGCTCCGGCAAGATCGCTCGGATCTTGTCCAATGCGGTCCAGCGAGCTTGATTGAACGGTGTATCCGCGATCTTCGTCATCGCATTCAGCGCGAACATCACCACCAGTGCTTCATCCGACGTAAGATGGAGCGGCGGCAGCTTGTATCCCTCCATCAAGCGATAGCCGCCCTGCGGTCCCGGCAGCGAATAGATGGGCACCCCCATCTCCGACAGAGCTTGCATATCACGGATGATGGTCCGCTTGGATACTTCTAATTTGTCCGCCAATGACTGCGCAGTTTCCGGCCGATGCTGCAGCGCCATGACGATGGCCATGAGCCGATCCAGCTTTCGCATCGCTTCTCCCTCCTGGAACAAGTCCACTATAACAAACAAATGGTGACAGCTTATGTGTCACCATTGATGTTAAATATTTGCTGTAATGCAGGGATTCATTCAGAAGATTATCCAGATGAAGAAGATCAGGATCATGATCAGCTGCAAGACGATCTTCATCACGACACTGGAGAATAAACCGATCAAGGACCCCAAGCCGACTTTAAGCGCGTGATTGAGGCTTTGGTTCTGCGTCAGTTCACCCAGTACGGCCCCCAGGAAGGGCCCCAGGATCAGTCCAACTGCAGGGATCACAAAGGGACCGATGAGAAGACCGATGGTCATTCCGATTACCGAGGCGCGGCTGCCGCCCACCTTCTTCACACTTATGGCGCCGACGGTATAATCGGCAATGATCAGGATCAGAAGGATCAGCGTCTGGATCGACCAGAACCAGATGCCGAATTCCTCAAAGCCGACCATGAATCCATAGACGAAAAATGCCCCATAGATCGCAAGAACACCCGGCAAGACCGGATAGATGGTTCCCAGCATTCCGATGATGAACAGCAGGATCACGAGGATCCACGCGAGAACGATCATAATCTCACCTAATCTCTAAAGTTAGATCTGATTTAAGCGGCGCCACAGTTCTTTGTTGCTGTAGCGTTTGTCCGAGCTGATATCCGGTCCAAACCAAGACGGAGGTTCGAAGCGCCGGGCTGCGACCTCATTCGGAAATTCCACTTCCACGACAACCAATGGATGATGACTGTACCGGTCGATCTCGATGATCGTATCGGAAGCAGGCAGCCGGCCCGTCGTTCTTTCTTTGGTCAGCGGGATCAAACGCGAGATTCTCATCAACTCATCATACAGCTGGCCCGTGATCGGTTGTTCCAGCTCTTCCCGCACCATTCCATATCCCTTCTTATAGGTGAGCACATATTCAGAAGCCGATGTTTGTACATCGGTTAACCGCCGTATGCGAAGCTCCTCGCCATCTGCCAAGGCCAGGTAAGTCTGCTCAATCTGCTGAATTTTCTGCACCTCGATCGTCCCATCTTGGATGAGCGAATCCGGATATGCAGTCAGCAGAAATTTTCGTTCCACTTCAAGGGCCAAGGTTTTACCTCCTATATGAAAACGACTATATGCTAAGAATACTTGTCCAGATACTCTATTCCACATGCATGTATAACGAATTCCCGGTAATGTCGTTACGTCGCCTTATACGACCAGCCTTCATCCCCGGTATAGATCATGAGCTTGCTCATACCGCCGTCGACGGTGATATTCTGTCCGTTGATAAAGCTGTTCTCCTCAGAGCATAGGAAGAAGATCGTCCGCACGATATCCAGGGGATGGCCGATTCGCTTCACTGGGTGTTGAAGAAGATCTTCTTCGGTGTGCTCAGGCACATAGTTCTGATCATAGGTGTGACCGGTATCGATCCATCCTGGAGCCACGGAGTTCACGCGAACCTTCCCAGCGAGGCTGACGGCTAACGCGTGGGTTAATGCGGTGATCCCGCCCTTAGCCGCTGTATAGCTTTCGGAGTCCGCTTGCGATTGAAAAGCCCGCGTCGAGGACAGATTGACGATCGCAGCATGCTCGCGAAAATGCGGCAGCAACAGCTTGGTTAGATAATACGGTGCAGTAACGCCGATCTTCAATGCCTTCGTAAAGTCATCGAAGGAACAATCGGACAGGATGCCGTTGTAACTGGTCATCGCATTGTTGATCAGATAATCAACAGCACCGTAATGTTCAACGACGCGAGCTGCAAACTCTTCTAAAGCAGCCTGCTCACTGATGTCCCCATGATAGAACAGCAACTCGCCGCCTTGGGCGCGGATCTCTTGCCCAAGCCGCTCCCCTGCTTCCTGATTAATATCGATGACTGCAACCTTCGCACCAGCTCGCACGAACTCTTTGACCAACACTTGCCCGATCCCCAGCGCCCCTCCGGTGACGACGGCAATCTTTCCTTGAAACTGTGCGTTCATATGTATCTCTCCTCACGTTCATAATCACGCAAGCGTGCTGCGGGAATGCCCGCACAAGACATTCCCGAGGCAATAAGATTAATCTTCAGGATCTGAGTTCATACGCGATATTCCGCCGCCATCCCTATGGTCGATGCGTTGATCCATCTTGTATGATTCAAGATCGTGTCGAGAGCAGCGGAACCGGTTCGCTTCCATCCGGCAGCATTCGTCATATTGTTCCGCCTTACAAATCACTCATCCTCGTCGATGACAGACTCATCGATGAGATATCTGCATCTGAAGCGTTCGATCCCGGGATATAACTCGTCGATGCTCTCTATGGTAAACCCGATATTCCGAAAGAAATCTACCGCCATCTCATCCGTCGTGACGGCATAAAGCTCCTTGGCATCCTCTTCAACTCCGATGAGTTCGAGGATTAAGCCGCGTCCGAAGCCGCTGCCTCGCATGCCGGGATGAACGGCGATGTGGCGGATTTCGATAACGCCGTTCTCTTGTTTCTCATAACCGATGATGCCGATCCATTCGTCTTCGTAAGCAAGCGCATAGATCCGGCAGCTTGGATTCGTCCGGTATTCTTCTACGATCTGTTCCAGTTCTTCCGGTTCCGGGGCAGGAACGATGCTGTAACTGAGCAGTTCCACCAGTTCTGGAATGTCCTTGAGCAATGATTTCACATCTTCAAACATAGAAGCACATCCTTGTTCATGATCAGTGATTAATTGTGGTTGTTGTTGCCGTCGTTGGGCTTGTTAGGATGGTAGTGACGATTTTTCTGAATATAGATGTCCAGAGCTTGAATCCCTCTTAGTCCCAACTCATGTCATCGCATGATTATTTACTGTTTATCGTTGTCTTGAGGCTCGTGGAACTTCCCTTGTTTGTACCATTCATAGACCTTGTACGTACCGAAGATCCAGGCCACCGTGAGCAGCAGCCATCTGAACATCCAGCCGTCCAGTTGATCCGTTTGAACCAGTTCCGAGAAATTGCTCACGATATACACGATCGCTGCGATGTCCACCAACAGCAGTAGTCCTTGCAGCAGGATCCATCCGAACAACTTGCCCTTTAGCAGTTTCATGAAAATAACCTCCCATAATTCTGCCGCTAGAAATTCTGATCTGCTTCGACAAATCTTAATCCCTATATCTTAATAATTAACGGAGGGATCGTCAATGCCAAGACGCTTACAGGTCGAAGATGCTGCGTACATGTTGTTGAGTTCGCGCATAAGAGGTTTTGTCCTGCTAACAAATTTAAGATTTTCGTTCAGAAATCTTAAAAAAATCAGGATCGCAGCTGGGCGGTCCTGACCTGATTCAGCACTTACACTTGGCTTAATCGTTTCAATGCTTCTTCCTCCGTAAGGACGAAGAAAACGTCCCTGCCTTTGTTGCATTCATAGATGAAATCCTGCAGACTCTGGCTTGAATAGACGGAGAAATCTCCCACGATGGCGATCTTCATGTGGTAATTGATGAATCTCTGCAAGATTTCGCCGGCAAGCCGTGTCTTTAAGTCGAAGAATTCCTCAACTACCGATGATTTATGAATCACCATATGTACGCAGCCCGTCTCGTAGCGCACCGTCGCCATTAGATCGAGCGCGGATTGTACGTCCTTTAAGATGATCCCCTCGCTCTGAACCAAAGCAATCTCGACGCCGTTTTTCTTAGCTGTTAAGATTCTCAATCAACGATTCCCCTTTTCTTGCTGTAATGATTACCTGATTCTTACCTCAGAAACGATATTCGAATCCCGTTTTGGTTCCCTTGCGGAAGCCGCAGCTTTCATAAAAATCATGTACCCCCTCCATCTTAGAACTCGTAAGCAGCATCACCTTATAACAATTGAAATTGCGTGCATATTCCAGAGCGTGCTCCAGCACCATGCGTCCATAACCCTTACGCCGATAATCAGCATGGGTCACGACGTTTTCGATCAAGGCATAGGGCCTTGCCCCCCTTGTCAAATTCAGCACCAATACGAGGACGCAAGTAGCCGCGAGCTTCCCGTCCACCTCTGTGACGATGATCTTCATCCTCTCATCGGCCAGCATCGCCCGCCAGTGATCCGTCAGTTCGGCAGGATCCAAGACCGGGTCATCCTCGTTTAGATAGCGGTACAGCTCGAGCAGCTGCGGCAGCTCTTCCTCTCGTATGGTGCGAACGATCGGTTTGCTCATGATTCCCCGTCCTTTCTCGTCTCGTTGTTTATATTCCAGCGGATGCAACCCCATCTTCCGATTCAGACTTTATCCAATCATACCATGCTTTAACATCGAGGACTAGAAGGGGGCGTTGCATCTTATTCCGGCATCTTAGTCTGAATCAGAACCTGTGTACAGTACAACTGATCTGTGATATAATCCGTGACAAATGTTGAGGTGATCAGCGTGAAAATTCGGAAAATCGATTATGTTGTATTCTTTATCTTCTGTTATCTCGTTACGATCGGCATCATCTATCTCATGGACAAACTGACGCCGGATATCTTCTTTCGGCTCATCGTTCCCACGCTCGCAACCAGCGCTATTCTGGGGACGATTACCAACTTCACGGTGAAGAGACAAAATAAAAACTAATGCCGGCTGCGGCATTAGTTTTTATTTTGGATCTTTGGTGATATTCCTCATTCTACCTCATGTTCCTGCGCATAGATCAGCTGACGGACTTTCTCCTGTTCTCTGTGAATCAGGTTCATCTTATTGTCCCAACAGGCTTGACTAAGATCAACGGGATATTCCACGGGGTTCATCGGCCGTTTGTACTCATCCCACAGGAGTTCCAAGTTTTGCTTCACGAACTCGCGGATCGTATGGATATCAGGCAGATCATAGACGAGTGTGCCCTTCTCGAAGATCGTCGTATGCAGTTCTCGAGCTTCGAAGTTGGTGACGAACTTCGCGATATGCGTGTAAACCGGATGGAACATCTTCAGTCTCGTCTCTTGCTGCGGATTCTCGTCCTGCAGGGTGATGTAGTCGCCCTCCGCCTTGCCGTTCCCCTTGTTGATGATCCGATAGACCTTCTTGATCCCGGGGGTTGTGATCTTCTCCGGATTGGAGCTGATCTTGATCGTATCCTGCATCTCTCCGTTCTCGTCTTCGATCGCTACCAGTTTATACACCGCACCAAGCGCCGGCTGATCGAAGGCGGTGATTAACTTCGTCCCGATCCCCCAGCTGTCGATCCGCGCTCCTTCCGCTTTCAAATTAATGATCGTATATTCGTCCAGATCATTCGAAGCAGTGATCTTCGCATCCGGGAAGCCGGCTTCGTCGAGCATTCTGCGCGCCTCCTTCGAGAGATAGGCCAGGTCTCCGCTGTCTAAGCGAATCCCTCTGAAGTTGATGCGATCGCCGAATTCCTTCGCGACGCGGATCGCATTCGGCACGCCCGAACGCAGGGTATCATACGTATCGACGACGAAGACGCAATCGCGATGATGAGTGGCATAGCTCTTGAAGGCTTCATACTCATCTCTAAAAGCCTGCACCATCGCATGGGCATGGGTGCCGACGATCGGGATGCCGAATTTCTTGCCGGCGAGAACGTTGGACGTTCCATCGAAACCGGCGATATAAGCGGCTCTGGTTCCCCAGACCGCCGCATCGATCTCCTGCGCCCGGCGGCTGCCGAATTCCAAGGCAGATCCTTCGCCGATCGCTTGCATCATGCGCGAAGCCTTGGTAGCTACTAGGGTTTGGAAGTTAACGATGTTAAGGATTGCCGTTTCGATCAGCTGCGCCTCTGCCAATGGAGCATCGATCTGCATGATCGCTTCGTTGGCGAAGCAGAGTTCCCCTTCCCGCATCGAACGAACGGTGCCGGTGAAGCGAAGTTGGCTTAGAAACTCCAGATAATCCCCCGCATACCCCTCTTGCCGCAAATATTCGATATCCTCTTCCGTGAAGCGGAAATTTTGCAGATATTCCACCACGCGTTCCAAACCAGCGAACACGGCGTAACCATTGCCGAAGGGCATCTTGCGGAAGAAGATCTCGAACACGGCTCTGCGATGATGCAGCCCTTGCCGCCAATAGACTTCCACCATGTTCAGTTGATACTTGTCTGTGTGCAAAGCCAAGCTGTTATCCGAATATTGGTTCATCAAGTAGTCCCTCCACGCTCTTAGATGACTGCGGCTCCCAATGTTCCTTTGAAATGACGAAGCGCCCATTCATGTCCTTGCGGATCAAAGCTGGCCACGCCTTTCTCATGGATCACGATATCGAAGCCTTTGTTATAGGCATCCACTGCCGTATGCAGGACACAGATGTCCGTGCAGACGCCGACGAGATGGATCTCCGTAATTCCTCTTGCCCGCAGCTGAATCTCCAGATCCGTGCCGGCAAAGGCGCTGTAACGCGTCTTATCCATCCAGTATACATGATCTTGATCCTTATATTGTTCATAAATTTCTTGCAGTTCTCCATACAGCTTCCGGCCGTCCGTTCCCTCGATATTGTGCGGCGGGAACAACTTCGTCTCCGGATGATAGGGATCGTCCTTCTTGTGCACATCGATGGCGAAGACGACGAAATCCCCTGCTTCGATGAATTCTTTGGTCAGTCTGATAATCTCCTGTTCAATCGCCTGTCCTGGCTGCCCGCAGGTTAACGCCCCCTGATCAGCAACAAAATCCCAAGTATAATCCACATTGATCAAAGCTCTCTTCTTCGTCATCCTGACTTCCTCCTTCTTGCATGTTTATAAAATAAACCGCAATCGAGCATGAGATCGACGAGTGATGACCTTAATAGGTTGCGGTATAGATGGATTGGTTAATCTCAATATCGTTGAAACGATACAATTGCGTCGGCTTCTTCGAGGTGCGCGTCGTTTTCTTGCCCTTTACCTCTTCAATGAACGGCAGAGATTTGATCTTACGGGCGAAAGCCGCATCGCTGACGATCGCAGGATCATCGGTTACGGTTAGCAGCACGGCGCGCAGCTCGGAGTACGTAAACTCCTCGGGCAGGAATCTTCGTGCGATCGTCGTGCCCAGCAGCTCTCTGGAGATGACCGCTGCCGCATCGCGAATGATCTCAGCATGGTCAAAGGCCAGATCTAACTGCAAGGCTTCCTGTATGGTGAACAGTTCAACCGCTGCCGCATCATCCTTGGCTTGCCGATTCTGCAGCGCATATTCCGGTACGATCGCATAGAAGGCATTGGTGATAATCCATCCCCGCGGATCCCTCCCCGGCCGATCATAGACGCCGAAATGCTGGAGATGAATCTGCTCCACTCCGGTTTCTTCTTTCAGCTCGCGCAGCGCTGTCTCATAAGAGGTCTCATTCTCATTGACGAAGCCCCCGGGAAGTGCCCATTTTCCTCCTTCGATATTCGGCAGCCCCTCGCTGTTCGTCAAGCTGCGTCTTATGAGCATGAGTTTCAGTTCCATCTGCGGCGGTTTATAGGGGACTCTGCCCTTCGAGATGATGGTGAATACGGCGATATCCGAAGTATAGCCATCGGGAGTGCGGTATTTCTTTACATTGTAGTGAGCCAGCGCTTCTTGGTTGGACATGGACGGCAATACTCCCTCCCTGTCAATTAACAATTAACTTTTTGTTAATTGATATAGTAACTCCGATGGCTTGTGAAGTCAAGCACAAATTAATCGAAAATGAACCGCGTCGGATCGTCCAACGCGGCATTGCTTGCTCCTGTATTGATCTGTCTCCAATATTTGCGGCGATATGCGGTTTACGCTCCGTTGCCGCCGGTTTAGTCCTGTCCCGCGATCTGCTCCTTGTACCACTTTGCGGCAGCAGCAACTTCCGTGCGCGTAAGTTGGTGACCGTGATCCTCCCAGTGTACGAAGACCTTCGCTCCTGCGCCTTCTAACAGCTTGGTCAGCTCTTCGCTTTCCTCAGGAGAACAGATCGGGTCATTGCGCCCTGCGCCGATAAACACGGGAGTACCGGCTAGATCTGGCAGCGCGATGCCGCGGCGGGGCACCATCGGATGATGCAGGATGGCCCCTTTAAGCGCCCCAGGGATATGGAACATCATGCTCGCGGCGATATTCGCACCATTGGAGTAGCCGACGGCAACGACTCGCTTCGCATCGAACCCGTACTGCTCCGCGCTCTTCTGAACAAAATCATGCAGTTCATGGGTGCGGAAGATCAGATCCTCCTCATCGAACACGCCCTCAGCCAGTCTGCGGAAGAACCGGGGCATCCCGTTCTCCAGGATGTTCCCGCGCACGCTCAGCACCGATGCAGTCGGGTCGATCATCTCTGCCAAGGGCAACAGATCACGCTCGGTTCCTCCAGTGCCATGCAGCAAGAGCAGTGTTGGTGCATGAGGATCCGATCCCTGCTGGTAGATATGCTTCATACCCGATCCTCCTCTAGTACGCGTACTTCGAAAGGTTTCAGCCCCCGTTCGATATAGGCGCGATGCGGTTCATACCACTCTGGCAGCTTAAGATGTGTGCCCAACTCGTCATAGGTTTCATCAGTGACGAAGCCTGGGGGATCCGTAGCGATCTCGAAGAGGATGCCACCGTATTCCCGGAAATAGATCGCGGTAAAATAATTCCGATCGACGATATTCGTCGGCTGTAAACCGGATGCTGCCACATGCTGTCTCCACTGCTCCTGTTCCTCCAGATCCTTCGCCCGCCATGCGATATGATGAACAGTTCCTGCACCGCCGTGACCACGCGGCACCTCATGCATGTTCACGTCAATGATGTTGCCGATGTCGCCAAGGGTGCGGAAGCGGACGAAGCCGTTCTCTTCTGCGATGCGTTCCAGACCCATGACATGATCAAGGACGGACATCGTATGTTGGGGAGCCAAGCTGTACAGCACAGCACCGCCGAATCCTTTGATCGCTTTGTCCGCCGGCACGCCGCCGAAGGACCATTTGCTGGCCGCTCCTTCCTCGCGTTCGACCAGCTCGATCTGTAAGCCGTCCACATCTTCCAAGCGTAGATACGTCTCGCCGAACCGTTTCTCTTCCGTATAAGGGATGGAGAACTTCTGCAGTCTCTCCCTCCAGAAGGACATCGAACCGGGAGGAATCACATAAGTCGTGATGCCGACTTGTCCGCTGCCTACTTTTCCTTTGCGCCCTTCCTCAAAGGGGAAGAACGTGATGATCGTTCCCGGACTGCCCACTTCATTGCCGAAGTACAGATGATACACCTCCGGTGCGTCGAAGTTGATCGTTTTCTTCACAAGCCTTAGACCCAAGACTCCCGCATAAAAGTCAACATTCTTCTGGGCATCCCGCACAAATGCGGTGATATGATGGATGCCGTAGGTTTTTAATGCCATGATCCGTTCCCTTCCTAATCGACACGATATTGTCCTAGAGTTTATTTTCTTGAAATTAAGATAAATATAACACAGTACATTTTTTTACGCGACTATTTCCCATATACAATATGTACCATTCGTGTAAGGAGTATGATGATCAGCCGTTTATGACCTTGGTATGAGGGGGAAGGTAGAATAAGGGAAGCGGGATTTCCGTTATTTATCAAGAAACAGCTGTTTGTTGAAAATAGGGGTAGTTAGATTTCTCTTATTTGATGAATAAACACTGTTTCTATGGATTTTTCCCCGGTTTATCGAAAATAACAGAAATTTGAATGACCTTATGTCATGCAAAATCAAGGAAATCTGCAAATAGAGGAAATTTCGCTTCCGTTATTACACGCATGATTCCAAAAAAAAAGGACAGCCCGCATCGTTCGTCCCAAGCAAACGATCTGCGGCTGCCCTCCTCCGATTCGCTTCAATTATGAGCTGTACTTCTGCAAGAGACGAGCCAACAAAGCCGTCCGCGGCACGATGTGATCCAGCTCGACGTATTCCTCTTCGGTATGAGCGCCGGCGCCAACAGCTCCTAAGCCGTCCAAGGTCGGGATGCCAAGCGCCGCTGTAAAGTTGCCGTCGCTCGCCCCGCCCGTCGAGGCTTCACCAAAGTCGAAGCCGAGTGCCGCCGCGATATCCTTGGCATCCTGATAGAGGCGGCGATTCAGCGTTTGCTCCATCGGCGGGCGGACCATGCCGCCGGTTACTGTGAGCTTCGTCTTCGCCAGGACGGGTTTCAGATTCATGATGAGATGCATGAGCCGCTCGGCCTCCTGCAGTTTCTCCACCCGGACCTCCACTTCCGCTTTCGCATAGGGACTGACGATATTGAAGGCCGTGCCGCCGGAAGCCGTGCCCACATTCACCGTAGAGCCCTGCTCATAATCAGTCAATCCCTGCAAATAAAGGATCTGATGGGCCAGCTCCTCCAATGCACTGACGCCGCTCTTGTGGTCGATGCCCGAATGGGCGGCAACGCCTTCGATCTCCAGGGTGAAGCGGCCGACTCCCTTGCGGGCGGTCTTCAGCTTGCCATCCGGACCTAAGGCCGGTTCGAGGACGAAGACCGCATCGCTCTTCGCCGCCTCCTCCTCGATCCAGCGGCGCGAGGTCGTGCTGGCGATCTCCTCGTCGGTATTGACGAACAGCACGATATTCTTCTTCGGCGCACCGAACTTGGCGACAGTATGCATCGCATACAGTCCTTGCAGCAGTCCGCATTTCATATCGAACACGCCGGGCCCGTATAACCGTCCGCCTTCCTGCCGGAACGGCCTAGAGCTTGCCTCGCCTTCCGGGAAGACAGTATCCAGATGGGTCAGGATCAGGATCTGTCCTTCCCCCTGCCCAAGATGCAGTTTCACTTGATCCCCCCGCTCGCTCTGCGGGATCACTTCAACCCGGCCGCCGATCAACGCCTGAAACCGCTCGATCACGAACTTCATCGCCTGATCGATGAGCGGTTTGTTGCGTGAAGGCGTGTCCATGTTCACCAATTTCTCGAGATCTGTCAGCAGATCCGGCAATTGCTCTGCGATATATCCTTTCCATTCACTCATAGGCGCTGTCTCCTTCATAAGCTCTGCATCCTCTCATCGATATTCCGCCAGCCACGCCTCGATCGCTTGCAGCCTTGCCGCCCGCTGCTGCGGTTTGCCCGCCGTCACATAAGCATGAGAAGCGCCGGGCAGGCGTAAGAACGCTGTTTCCTTACCCAGCCGCTTCAGCGCGATATACCATTGCTCCGCTTGCTCGATCGGACAGCGGTGGTCCTGTTCCGCATGGATGATCAGCACAGGCGTCTCGACCTGCGGGGCATAGCGGATCGGTGAACGCGCCATGATCGCCTGCTCATCCGTCCACAGATCCATGGTCCCGCCCAACTGGTGGAGGTTGTTGTAGAAGCCGTTGTCGCTGCTGCCGATCTTGCTGTACAGATTGCAGATAGACCGCTCCGTTACCGCCGCGCGGAAGCGGTGATCATGGGCGATGATCCAATTGACAAGGTACCCGCCGTAGCTTCCGCCCAGCAGATACAATGGTTCCCCTTCGTCCCTTCCTTCCTCAGCAAGAACCTTCTCCAGGAATCCGAACAGATCCTCGACATCGCCGCCGCCCCAATCGCCGACCACAGCGCGGGCGAAGGCTTGCCCGTAGCCCGTGCTGCCGCGGGGATTGCAGCAAAGCACGCGATAGCCAAGGCTCACCCAGTACCAGAAATCATAATGGAAGGCCGAGCCGTAGGCAAGATGCGGACCGCCGTGGATCCACAGCTGCGTCCCCTTCCGTTGGACCGGTTCTCCCTGCTCATCCATCGGCGTCATCGACCAGCCTTGGATCTCGAGTCCATCCTTGGAACGAACGCGGTATTCGCGTATCTCTGCCGGCGGCAGAGCGGCTGCGAAGGAGGCATGGTCATCCGTTAACGCTGTAATCTCGATCTTTTCAGCGTAACGCCATACGGCATGATACAACTCACCCGGCCGGCGCATGGAATCCCCGACGAACACGAAACGGATCTCTTGTTCATCATAAGATGCCAGATCGAAGGCGATGACATTGAGCGGCAGAGGGATCCGCGCCACCTTCTCTTCCTTCACCTTGAACAGGTACAGAGCTTGCAGCCCTTGTTCCGTTGCAAGGAAGAGGAAGGCTTCACCGCCGGCAGCCGGCGCAGCGATCCTCGCAGCCCCCGGCCGCTTGCTGTCGCTGATCAGATGGCTGCCGATGTGCAGTTCCGGCAGATGATCCAGCCAGATCGTTTCCTCTTTCTGAAGATTTATGCGGAACCACTTATCCAACTCTGTGCTTTCAGCTATATGCCGCTTGCCGATGCCCATCAGCGAGCCGTCCGCAGCGGGATACAGGGCGGAGATGGATTTGACCGCAGGACGGAAGCTGGTCTCTTCTCCCGCAGCCAGGTCCCGCACATGAATGGTCGGGAACTTATCCCGATCATCATCCTCCGGATAATCTGAAACGTAATACAGCTTGCGACCATCCGGCGTAAACACCGGCGTATGATGATCGGAGCGGCGGGTCGTCAGCTGCTGGACCTCGCCTGTCTCCAGATCGAGGAGGAACAGCTGGACATAGCCGTTTGTCATGCCTTCGCCGTCAAACTTATAGCGAAGACGGGTGATCCGATAAGCCGTCGGATTCACATCATTGACGCGGCTCGTGTAGACCACCTTGCGCCCATCCGGGCTGAATACATATTCCTTTACCTTCACCTCAGGGGTCAGGCGCTCAGCGGTGCGCTCCTCCATATGATACACCCACAGTTCATCCACGCCCCGAACCTTGCGCAGGAACCCAAGTTTCGTCCCGTCCGGCGACCACTTCGGGCTGTGGTCCTGAGGCAGCTCCCCTTGTTCCGCATCCGGCAGCAATGGTTCTTCAGCGCCGGTTCCTGTGTGATAGACGACCAAACGGCTGAGATAAGCATCCTGCTCCAACGACATCTGAGTTTTGGCCAGCACCACCCGCTCTTGATCGCAGGGATGGACGGCCGGTGTTCCCAGCAGGATGATCCTGCTCATATCCTGAGGTTTAAGCATGGCGCTCATCGATCTCCTTCCTCCGCGAAGTGGCAAGCCGCCCAGTGCCCCGGTTTCACTTCCTGCCACTTAGGCTCCGCTTGCCGGCAAAGCTCCTGCGCCCATGGGCAGCGGGTATGGAAACGGCAGCCGTTTGGCGGATTCAGCGGGCTGGGCAGTTCACCGCGCAGGGTGATCTTCTCCCGCTCGCGCTGCAGCTTCGGATTCGGCACCGGAATCGCGCTCATCAATGCCTGCGTGTAGGGATGTTTCGCATCCTGGAAGATATCCGACTTGCTTCCGAGCTCCACCAATTTGCCCAGGTACATCACACCGACCCGGTCGCTGACATGCCGCACGATGGACAGATCATGGGAGATAAACAGATAAGTAAGATCGAGCTCCTTCTGCAGCCGTCCGAACAAATTGACGATCTGCGACTGCACGGAAACATCCAATGCGGACACCGGCTCATCGCAAACGATGAACTTCGGCCGCAGGGCGATCGCCCGGGCGATGACGATCCGCTGCCGCTGCCCGCCGGAGAATTCATGGGGGTACTTGTCCATGCTGGAACGCGGCAGGCCGACCATCTCCAGCAGTTCCTGCACCTGCTTCGTCTCCTGCCCGCGGTGCAAGCCGTGGATCTTAAAGGGTTCCGCCAGGATCTGCCGAACCTTCATCCGCGCGTTCAACGAAGAATAAGGATCCTGGAACACGATCTGCATCTCTCTTCGCAGCCGTCTTCGTTCTTCGCTGCTTAGTTCCGATAGATCCCGGCCGTCGAAGACGACTCTGCCGGCCGTTGGGCGTTCTAAGTGTAGGATCGCCCGTCCCGTCGTTGATTTGCCGCATCCGCTCTCCCCCACGAGTCCGAGGGTCTCACCGGGGAACAGATCAAAACTCACGCCGTCAACGGCTTTCACCACTCGCGGTTTCTTAAGTGCGAATCTCTTGTTTGGATCACCGTAGTATTTTTTTAGTTGCTCAACTCTCACCAGAGGTTCCGCTGCCTGCGCTCCTCTTACCTCCACTCCTGCATCCTTATGCTCCGTTCTCTCACTTGATCGTGTACGCATCCTCACCCAACTCCCTTCACCGGATGCCAGCATGCTGCGGCATGCCCCTCATGGTCTTCCACAAGCGGCGGCATCTGATTGCGGCACTTCTCTGTTGCATAAGGGCAGCGCGGATGGAATGGACAGCCTTCCGGCATCTGTTTGAGGTCCGGTACGGAACCAGGAATGGTCGCCAGTTCGCCTTCGCTGACCTTGGTCATGTCCGGCATGCTCTTCAGCAGCCCGACGGTATAAGGATGCCGCGGCCGTTCGAACAGCTCCTCTACGCCTGCCATCTCCATCAAACGGCCGCCGTACATCACTGCCACCCGATCGGCGGCATCGGCGATCACCCCCATATCATGGGTGATCAGCAGGATCGAGGTATCGAACGCCGCCTTGATCTCCTTCAACAGATCGAGGATCTGAGCCTGGATCGTCACATCCAGAGCGGTGGTCGGTTCATCGGCGATGATCACCTTGGGATCGCAGGCAAGGGCCATGGCGATCATGATCCTCTGCCGCATGCCGCCGGACAGCTCGAAGGGATATTGCCGGTATCGGAGTTCCGGTTCAGGGATGCCGACGGCCGTGAGCAGTTCGATGACCTTTTGCTTCTTCTCTTTTTTGCTCAGCTTCTTGTGCAGCGTCAGCATCTCCTCGATCTGCTTGCCCACGGATGCGAGCGGGTTAAGAGCCGTCATCGGCTCTTGGAAGATCATCGACACCTCGCTGCCGCGGTATCGCCGCATCTCCTTCTCCGACAGGCGGCTGATGACCTCACCCTCCAAGCGGATCTCCCCTTGCTCGATCTGCGCTTGTTGGGGCAATAATTTCATGATAGTTAATGCCGTTAAACTTTTGCCGCTGCCGCTTTCACCGACCAGCCCGAGGATCTCACCGCGGTTCAGCGTAAACGACACATTCCTGAGCGCTGCCACGCGGCCGCCGCTTTGCTTGAAGGATACGGTTAGATTCTTAACACTTAACACCGCTTTAGTCATGCTGCCACTCCTTCGTTGATACATGGAATTGCCCTACATAATGCTGACTATGATAGGCAGCGATTTCAGCACAGGTCGCCCACCAGATCTCGGGATCTTCCCGCATCTTGCTAAGCATCTTCTCCAACGCAAGGATTCTGGATCCCCTGCCGCTCAGCCAGCTGTGCACGGTGAGCAGGAATAATCCGCCGAAGCGCTTGATCCCTTCGAACTCCTGCCGCCAAAGATCGGTCACCATCTGCGGATTCGTCGGCGGCGGTCCGGCATAACCGCCGAAGAAGCGGAAATAGATCGCATCATCGAGTAGCCACTGCACCGGTACTTCAGGCAGGCCGTCGATCCAGTAAGGATGGTCGAAGCCCATTAGCGAACTGTCATAGAGGATGCCGTGCCGCTTCAGCAGTTCGATGGTCTGCGGCGTCAATTCCCACGAAGGCGAGCGGTAACCCATGGGGCGCGGTCCGATGATCCGCTCGATCGCTTCCTTCCCCTGCACGATCGTCTCTTCGATCTCTTCCGTACTCAGCGCTTGCACATTCTCGTGCAGATAGCCGTGCAGTCCGATCTCGTGACCGCCGGCGGCGATTGCTTCCACCGCTTCGGGATATTTGTCAGCGATCCAACCGGGGATGAACACACTCGCACGAATCTCCAGGTGTGCCAGCATCTCCAAGATCCGATAGATGCCCTGCCGCGGTCCGAAGGCCCGCTGTTCCAATTCCGCGATGGCGCTGGACGGTGCATGACGCGTGCGCCACAGATAAGGAGTCTCCCCGTCAAAATCAATGGAAAACGCTGCTGCCGAGCGTTTTCCATCGGGCCATCGATAGGTACGTTCATGTATGCTGCCGTTTGCACTCATCTTGCTCCACTCACTTCTCTGGTTTTCGGTAGGTTCCGGCACTCTTGCCGCCGTCAACATGCAAGGTGCTGCCGGTGACAAACGAAGCTGCTTCCGAACACAGATACAAGATCGCCTGCGGTGCATCATCGGGACCGGAGGTGCGCCCCAGAGGAATCTGCGCGATCATGTTCTGCACATATTCCTCCGACAAGGCGCTGACCTCGCTGCCCGGAGCGAATCCCGGGATCACGCTGTTCACGCGAATGCGATAGGGCGCGAGCTCCAGCGCATATGCCCTCGTGAGCATCGCTAAGGCCGCCTTCCCCACGGAGTAATGTCCGCCTCCGATCTGAGTCGTATATGCCGCGCCGGAACTGATATTGATGATCGAACCTCGAATCCCCTCGGCGATCATCTGCTTCGCCAGCAGCTGGGTCAGCAGGAAGGGCGCGGTGACATTCACGCCGATGGAGGCCTGCCACTGCTCCAGGGACATGTCCATCAGCTGTTGGCGTTGATAGACGCCGGCGTTATTGATCAGGATGTCGGGCGCAGTCCACCTTGCCGCTACTTCCGCCGCCAGCTGCTGGATCTGCCGCGGGTCCGTCAGATCCGTGCGATGATACCAAACTTCCGATTGCTGCAGGGTTGGCAGTTGGAGCATCGCCTTCAGTTCTTCTTCCCGGATATCCGACAGGCACAGCTTGGCGCCCGCCTTTGCGAAGGATTCCGCGATCCAGCGGCCGAAGATGCCGGCGGCACCGGTGATGACGACCTTCTTGCCTCTGAATTGATCTCCGTAATCCATATTTCTCACTCTCCTGCATGCTCGTCTCAGCGACTCTTGTGCTTCGGATCGAGCCGATCACGGATATAGTCGCCGATCGTATTGAAGGACAATACGACCAGGAAGATCGCAAGTCCGGGGAATGTGGCGATCCACCAAGCGGATGCCGCATAATGCTGGCCCGTCGACATCATCGATCCCCAGCTCGGATTCGGCGGCTGCACGCCTAAACCTATGAAGGATAAGGATGCTTCAAAGAGGATCATCAGTCCCACTTCCAGCGTCGCCACGACGATCAGGGGCGGGATCAACTCCGGCAGGATATGCAGGAAGAGGAGCCGCGTCGGCCTTGCTCCCAGCGCCTCTGCTGCCTTGACATAATCGCGATTGACCGCAGCTAAGGTCGTGCTGTAAGCAACCCGGGCATAGCGCGGCCAGCGCACGATGCCCAGTACGATGATGAGGTTGATCAGTTTCGGTCCTAAGACTGCCACGGTGAGGATCGCCAACAGAAGGAATGGGATCGACATGAGCATATCCGCCAGACGCATGATGACCGCACCGACTGCCCCGCGGTAATAGCCGGCCATCATGCCCAAGAAACCGCCGAGCACACCGGATACCAAGACCGCTGATACAGCCACGATCAGCGATACGCGGGCGCCGTGGATGACGCGGCTGTAGATGTCGCGTCCGAGCTCATCGGTTCCCCAGATATAGGCGGCGCCGTCCGCACTAACATAGCCGGGTGCCTTCAGGCGAAGCGCCAGATCCGTGTAGGTTGGATCATGTTTGGCAAACCAGCCCGGAAAGAACGAAATGATGACAAATAACAACAGAACCAGCAGGAACGGAAGGATCACGATCCCATGTTTGCCTGCCAGAGAGAAGCGCAATTTCCGCGCAGGTCCGGTTGAAAGCGCGCCGCTGCCGTGCTTTGTGATCGGTTCATTCATGATGCGTCTCTCCTCAGCTTAATCCTCGGATCCACCAGTCCATAGAGCAGATCCGTGAGCAGGTTGATGATGATATAGATGGCCGATCCCAGCATGACCACGGCTTGCACCACGGGGAAATCCCGCGCATGGATCGCTTGGATCGTCAGCTGCCCCAGCCCCGGCCAAGCGAAGATCGTCTCAGTGATCACCGAACCGCCGAGCAGGTTCGCAAATTCCATGCCGAGCACCGTAAGGATCGGGATGCTGGCATTGCGCAGCAGATGGCGGGTAAGAATGCGCGGCGTGCCCGCTCCTTTGGAACGAGCCGTCCGCACATAGTCCTGACCCAATTGTTCTAACAGGCTCGAACGGGTCATCCGCGCCACCGTGGCGATCGACAACGAGGCGAGGGTGATCGACGGCAGGATAAGCGATTCGAGACCGTCAACCCCTGAGGACGGAAGCCAGCCCAGCCGCACGGATACGAACATGATCAGCAAGATCCCCGTCCAGAAAGCCGGCATGCTCTGCCCGATCAGGATAAGCGGCATGAAGAGCCGCTCCACCCAAGTCCCCTTATAGACGGCGGTCAGCATGCCGATCGGCACACCGATGATCACCGTCAAGATAAAGGCTGCCACCGCCAGATCCAAGGTGTAGGGGATGCGTTCCATGATCAGCTTGCTCACGGGTGCATTCTGGATATAGGACCGTCCCAGATCACCGGTCAGGATCTGCTTCAGATAGTCGATATATTGCTTGCCCAGCGGCTGATCAAGTCCAAGGGCTGCCCGCATGGCTTCGATTTCTTCAGCTGTAGAATCTTGCGGAACCATCAAGAGCACTGGATCTCCCGTCAGGCGCAGGATGAAGAAGATGATCGTCGCCACTCCCAGAAGCGAGACAAGCGCTTGTGCGATCCGCTGAACGACATAGTACATGACCTATCACTTCTCTCTGTTCGCAAAAAAGTTCTTGATGCTTAATTATTCAGCCCACTTCATATCTCTGATGAAGAAATTCTCCTGGGCATCCGGCTGCCATTCGATGTCCTTGGTGGCCCCGTAAAGGGCATGAACTTGGTACAAGCCGATTCCCGGCACATCTTCCTCCAAGATCTTCAGCGCTTCGCTGTAGAGTGCTTGTCTTGCCTCCGGATCCGTCGTCGCTCTGGCGGCATCTACCAGGGCATCATATTCCGGATTCGAATACGCGCTCCAGATCGTTCCCGTACGGAACAGCGGGAAGAGCGTGCCGTCCGCATCCATGCAGGAGCAGGACCAGATGCCGTAGCGCAGGCTTCCCCACTTGCGCTCAGGATCTTGAATCTTCTGAAGGAAGGTCGGATGGTCGCTGAGATTGATGTTCACTGTGATGCCGACCTTCGCCAGGTCGCCTTGAATCGCCTGTACGACGCGCTGGTCGAAGTTCTGCGAGGTAGCCAGCTCCAGGGTTACCCCATCCGGGTAGCCCGCCTCGGCCAGCAGTTCCTTCGCCTTCTCCGGATCGTAGTGATAGCCTTGCCGTGTCTCGTCATATCCGAAGGACAGCGGCGTGAGCACTTGCGTAACCGGAGAACCATAGCCGTTCAAGAGATTGTCGATGAGCGATTCATAATTAATCGCATAGGCAACGGCCTTATTCACAAGCGAATTCTTCGTCGGCGTATCATCGATCATATTGAAGGCGATGAAACCAAGGCGCTCCGTCGGCGTGGACAGTACTTGCAGTTTCTTGTTCGCTTCAATCGTCGGCACATCATCCGCTGTGATGCCGGTGATGATGTCGGCTTTGCCCGATTGCAGGTCAGCCACGCGGCTTGCGATATTGGCAACGAAACGGAATTCCACCCGGGCGATCTCCGGCGCGCCGTTCCAATAGTCCTCGTTCGCCGTCAAGACGATCGAAGTGCCGCGGTTCCAGCTATCCAACTGATAGGCGCCGCTGCCGATCGGATTCAAGTTAAACGCCTCATTGCCAACCTCAGTGACATAATGTTTCGGCACGATGCTCAGATTGACGAGCGTTGTGAGCAAGGTTGGGCTTGGATTCTCCGTTGTGATCTTCACGACATTGCCCTCGGCCTCTGCCGAAGCGATGATATTGAAGTTCGCCGCCTGCGGACTCTTAAACTCCGGATCCAAGATCCGTTCGATGCTGAAGACCACGTCTTCTGCCGTAAGCGGGTCTCCATTCGTGAACGTCACGCCTTCGCGAATCGTGAACGTCCACACCGTCTCCGACTCCTGCTCCCAGGATTCGGCGATCCACGGTTTGATCTCGCCCGTCTGCGGATCACGGCTGAGCAGGTTATCGAAGATGTTGCGGTATACGGCGAAGCTGTCGAAGTTATAATTCAGGCCCGGATCCAGATTCGCCGGCTCGTTCGTCAGATCGACAACCAGCGTGCGTTCTGCATGGTTTGATCCGGCATTCGACTCCCCTTGTTCTGCTTGATTGTTCGCATTGGACTCTGCTCCTTGCTTGGCGACGCTGCAGCCTGCCAGGATCAGAAGCAAGGCCAGGCCAATCATTAAGGCGATGTTTTTGGTAGATTTCATGGTTGGTTTCCTCCTTGCTGAGTCAGCACTCGGTGTTCTCTTCATCGAACCTTTCCGATTAATCATACTTGTCTAATCGGATTAGTTCGCATAAAAGTTAAACAATAATTTATCACCTGTTCATGCATTCGTCAATCAGTATTTATAAAAATTTTATAAACATGTTGTTCATCAACTTTGGTTGAGTAACGGCTGTTTAGAATCGTAGTTCTAACGGTTTGGCGGTTTAGCGAACTTTACATGGAAGGTTTTCAGGATGTCGTGGTGTTTCGCGAGATGGTATTTTATGTTTATTTGGTTGAAATTACATCAAAAAAAAAAGACAGTCCAATAGACTGTCCTTCGCAATAGATCGATCGATGATAGAATCTCCAAGATCTTACCCTGCTCCATAAGCTGACGACCAAACCGCGGTCAAAATCGTCCCGAACGAAAGATCGAGAGGATCAACCACGTAAAGAGCAGCAGGACGACGATAAAACCGATCTCGATCACGGGGAAGCGCCATAAGAACACATCGGAATCGCTTAAGGACATGCCTACGACGATCCCCACCATCACGATGCTTAAGGAAAGGATGATCACGCTGAACGTGAGACGGTTGCTGATGCGGTCCAGCCGCTTCATAATCTGATCCGCCTGCGGGGCAGATAATTCGATGCGGATCTGCCCCTTGCGGATGAGCGTCATCAGTTGTTTCACGCTCATCGGAATGTCGTAGATCATATCCACATATTCCGGCAGATCCTCCAGCCAGCTCCGCGCCAGCCGCTTAGGGCTGAACTGCTCCTTGACGAGCCTCTTGCCGAAGGGTTCAGCTACATCGAACACACTGAAATTCGGATCCAGCATGGAGACGACCCCTTCTAAGGTAAGCAGCGCCTTGCCAAGCATGGTGAGTTCCACCGGCACGCTGATCTGATGGCGGTATGCGACGTTGAACATATCCTGCACCGCCACGCTGAGGCGGATGATGCTGAACGGGACTTTGTAGTATTTCTCCCTGAGTTCGTCGATATCCGCATACAGCTGTTCCCGGTTCACATCATCGGGCACGACGCCCATGTTCGTAATCGCGCGGATCACGCCCTTCGTGCTCTGGTTGCGAAGGCCGATGACGAATTGGGAGAAATATTTTTTCATCGAGGGCGTAAGTCTTCCTACCATGCCAAAATCCAGCAGCACCAAGTCCTGATTGTCCATCACCAAGATATTGCCCGGATGCGGATCGCCGTGGAAGAACCCTTCCATGAGGATCTGCTGCAAGATCGTCGTAGTTAGCCGTTCTGCGATCAGCTTGCGATCATAGCCGGCGCGGTCGATCGCCGCCATGTCGGACAGCGGGATGCCCTCATAGTATTGCGTCGTAAGCACGCGTTTGGTGCAATAATCCCAATAGATCTGCGGAACATGGACATGTTCCCAGGACTTGCTCTGATAGACGAATTTCTCCCCGTTGCGCGCCTCGGCCGTATAGTCGATTTCCTGCCGCAGCGCCCGGGACAGCTCCTCGACGATCTCGCGAAGCCGATAGCGCCTCGCCCACTCCAGTCTCGCCTCAGCCAGTCTCACCCAATCTGCGATGATCTCCAAGTCCGTTTCAATCGTCTTCTCGATATTCGGCCGCTGAACTTTGACCGCCACCTTCGTGCCGTCATGAAGTTCAGCCCGGTATACCTGGCCGATCGAAGCACTCGCCATGGGTACCCGCTCGAAGCCGGCAAACATTTGATCGATGGGTTCGCCCAATTCCTGTTCGATGATCTTCACTGCCTCTTCATAGGGAAAGGGCGGCACATCGTCTTGCAGCTTCTCCAATTCCTTAATGATATGATGCGGGATCAGATCTGGCCTGGTGCTTGCAAGCTGGCCCATCTTGATGAATGTCGGTCCGAGTTGCTCCAGGATGGAACGCAGCCGCTCGCCAAGCGACTTGCTGCTGGCATCTCGTTCCTTGTGAAGCTCGCGGCGCAACGACGGCATCCATTCGAACAGCCCCAGCTGCTGTACGAGATGTCCGAAGCCGTTGCTTACTAGAGCCATAGCGATCTTCCGATAACGATTGATTCGGCGCAGTCGTCTGCCCGCAAGCATGATTGGCGGCCTCCTCTGCGTTATTGTGCTGATTCGTCGCTGCTTCGATCTGCAAGCTTCTCTTCAAGCTCTGCGATCCGCTGTTCCAAACGAGCGATTTCCCCTTTGGTCGCCAAGTTCGCCTGTTGGATCAGAGCATCCAGCCGCTCTTGGATCAAGCGCTCGATGTGCTGTTTCGTATCTTCGCCTTTCTTCAGCCATTCATCCACCACAGCCTTAGATTCTGCCCGGCTGAGCTCTCCTTTCTCCACCAGTTCCTCGACCGTCTTCTCGATCTGTTCCTTGCCGGCGGCCACGAGGCCAAGGCCGAGTCTCAGCAGTTTATCCATGGTATCCTTCATGTCGATCACTCCCTTGCGCAAGATAGGATCATGAGCATAATACTCGCTCTATTATTTCCTCCATATTCCATGCTCATCCATATTGTATAACGAAAAATGCCGATAAGCGAGCGGTTTTCGCTTAATCGGCATCATAGCATATCTTCATCTTCCGATACAGTGATTAATAGAATGCTGCGATTTACACTGCTGCAGCATAAGGTGCGATCATTTGCTTCAAGATATGAAGCGGCTGAACACCGACGATGTTCTGAACTTCCCTGCCGTCGACGAAGAGTCTCAGAGCCGGGATCCCCTGGATCTGATACTTAATCGCAGATACGGGATTCATATCTACATTCACCTTGACGATCTTCACCTTATCCCCCATCTCCCGATCCAGATCCTCCAAGATGGGAGCCAGCATCCGGCAAGGACCGCACCAAGGCGCCCAAAAATCGACCAGTACCACGCGGTTCTCCTTAATGACCGATTCCAGAGTTTGGTCCGTTGCATTCACAATAGTCACCTTGATCACCTCACGAGTTTTATCATCATAATTATTATACTTATACCCCTATATGTATTATAAATAATAAAAGAGTTTCTGAAAGATGTCAATACACCCTCCTGATCCCTGCTAATATAGTCGACAACAAACAGACCTCCCGGTTCCGTCAGGCACAAGGGAGGTCTGCTTCAGCTTTCCACTTATAGATGATGATCGATCATTGCAATGCAGAAGACCTTCAGAAATAGGGGGCGTGCTTCACCTTAAGGGGACCGATCTTCTCCACCTTCACTTGGCAGCCCAAGCGATATCCCTGCTCGATCTCCTCTGGTTCCAGCCGCGCCGTCTCCGCTTCATTCGGCGCGGATAGGTATTCCATCCCCTCGATCACCTTGCTTCGGCAGCGGGCGCATGTTCCTCTGCGGCAGTTGGAGTACCAATCTACTTTATTCTGATCTGCCAATTGCAGGATCGTCGCGCCGATCACCGGTTTCACCCATCGCTCCTTCGTTCTTCCAGACAGCTGGATGATCTCGTCTTGACTATCTTCTGCTTGCAGCTCCGGGGTTTGTTCCGCTTGTGCCGGCTTCCTTCTATTAAACCAACGTAAGAACATCTCTCTCATCCTCTCTTGCTGCTCCTATAGTTCGTCCTAGCCCTATTCTCGTCACGGAAGGCACAAATGTCAAACTGTGAAGATGATTTGGACTGGGAAAAGGCAATCCGGTATAATGGTGGCATCACCTTCAGACGAGGAGGCAGGCATCGACATGGATCTGAAGGAGGCACTCCGCTCGTTAACGATTTTTAATCAATTGGATGAGGAAGCATTGGAACAAGTCGCCCAGATCGCCAGACTCAAGACTGTGAAGAAGAAAACTGTGATCTTCCACGAAGGCGCTGAACGGGATGCTGTATATTTCCTGCAGGATGGGCTCGTCAAAACCTACAAAACAGACCTGGACGGCAATGAACACATCGTCTCGCTCTTGCAATCCGGCGAGATGTTCCCGCACACCGGATTCTTCAGCCAAGATCCTTATCCGGCCACTGCAGAGGCCCTGGTAGACTCGCAGCTCATCATCCTCTCCCTGCGCTACTTCGAACAGTTGATTGAGGATATCCCCAGCATCTCCAAATCCCTTATCGATGTCATGGGAGCCAAGATCAATGAACTCCAATTCAAGATCCAGCAAATCACCGGTCACGATGTGCATGGCAGAATCCTGACCTTCTTGAACCAACTAGCGAACAAATTAGGTGAGCGACGCGGCGATCACATCCACATCGAACTTCCGATTACGAATCAGGAATTGGCCAACTCCATAGGAACAACACGGGAAACGGTGAATCGTCTGCTTAACCAATTGAAGAAGAAACAGATCATACGATCCACCCGCTCGGAAATCGTCATCTTGGATATGGAAGCTTTGCAGACTTGGCAGGAATGACAGCCGCACCTTCTTGCCGTCTTGCCTATAAGCATATCCTATGATGTCTTGCTGCGCTCTTTCGCTTTCATGCTTCGTTCCGGCACGGGCTGCGTGTGTTGTTTTCGATGGAACTGAAGCACATTCGACAGCAAACCTTTGCGCGTATAGAAGGGATCATCCGCAGACAGGGGCAGGGTTACTCTCGTTCCAAGGGATGCGGATTTGTAGACAGCGGTGATCAATTGCATCGTTGCTTTGCCGCTTTCCCCGTCTACCAGCACCCGTGTTCCTTGCTCGATCGCTCTGAGCACATCATCGATCTGACCGGTATGCAGCTCATAGGGCAGACTGGGGAGCGATTCATAGTAAGCGTTAAGGCGCTGCTCCAACTCGGGATGCCGCTCGGGCAGGCCGTTGGGCTTCGAGATCGTCGCAGATACCTGCCATGGCTCCGCGATACAGGCTTCTGTTCCTTGGAAGATCATCCGCTGTGCTTCGCCGTGGTGGACGAGTGAACTCGTTAATTGCCCAAGGGAACCGTTCGGGAATCTAAGGATCGTAATCGATAGATCTTCTACTTCCGCATTATCATGTGCGGTATTCGCCATCACTGCTTGAACGTCGAGAGGTTTGCCCATCATCCACAGCAGCAGATCGATGTGATGGGAGCTGTGGGTTAGAGTGCTGCCGCCACCCTCCTTCTCCCAAGCACCTCGCCACCAAAGCTCATAGTAGCAGTATCCTCTCCACCATAAGGAATCGACTTGAGCATGCACCACCTTGCCGATCATCCCGGAGTTCAGCACCGACTTCAGTCTCATGATCGGCGTCCGGAACCGATGCTGTGCGACCACCGACAGGATCTTCCCGCTCTCTTCGGCCGCTGTGATCATCGCATCGCACTCCTCCAGTGAAGCTGCCATCGGCTCTTCCACCAGGACATGTTTGCCGCTGCGCAGCATCTCTGCCGCGATCGCTGCATGCGTATAGGTCGGCGTACAGATCGAGACGAGATCGATGTCCATATCGATGAGCGCTTTATAATCAACACAAGATATCGCATCCTTCAATTTATACTGCGCTATCAGGCGCTTCGCTTCCTGTTCGAAGATATCGCACACCGCAACAATCTTGCACCGATCCGGGAAACGGAGATAACCTTCAACATGCGCGCAACTGATGATGCCCGCCCCGATCACGGCGACTTTTAACATAATGTCATCCCCCTATCTTGATATACCGTTATCTGAACATCCCGAACCAACCGCCATCTGATCCCTATATTAAGCGCTTACATTCATCGTCATAATAACACCTCCCAATGTTCGCTCAAACCCCGGAAGCTTAGGAACCTCCGCAGGGCAACCGTACCCGCTGTATCCGCTGCTTATAAGATGGTTCTATGAATGGGAGGATGATTACCGACCATAGTCTGAGATTAGTAAGATGATAGGTTCATATCTAAAGACAGGACTCCTTGATTCTAGTACAGACACCCTCATTATAAGTGAATCCCAATTAATTGGGAATACTTAGATCTTGAATGTGCCCCTGTACAATCTGTGTGATGAAGAGGCAGGACATGAAGCGTCACGATTTTTTTGATAATATGCGATTTACCTTTTAAGTTTGTGATACTTTTCACAACCTATTGATGTGTAATCCATTATAAACGAGCAGAACGGCTACCGGGAGATCTCGATCTTCAAAGACGGCGTTACCTTGTAATATTCCGAACATACAAAAACTCCTGCACTTGTTGCAGGAGTTCATTATATGCTCACAACATGTACTCTATCTTGAACTTATACATATTTGGCGAAGGGATCGATGATGCGAAGCTTCTGCGCTTCCGCGTCGCTGGTCCCCGCGTAGAGATCAGCCGTTCCGTCGGGATGGCGCACAAGCCCGCCGCTGAATACGACGTCGACCAGATCATCGCGCTTCGCCGGTCCTACGACGAAGTTCGCTCGCTCCGCGATAATCTCTACATCGCTCAAGGTTCGGTTATAGGGGTTAAACACGAATACCATCGGATAATAATGGCGCTTGCCCGCCTCTCCGAAACGCGCGATATGGCCCAGTACACCAAGCAGACCATTCGGGAGAAGATGAATCTCATTGCACCCTCCCCATTCATCCTCGTGGATTAACCCTTCCAGAATCGGTGCTTCATCGATCACTTCATGTGACAGGTTGTCCAAAGATGGGACATTGGTATAGCCGATCTTCCCGCGGCCGCCCTTAACCCCTTGCGGTCTTGTGAAGACGCCGATGGAACCGTCTGCCAGTTGGACGAGTCGCAGGTCCTTCATCGCATCCGGTCCAACGAAGAACCGCTCTAATTGCGAGAGGCTCGCTCCCCTGTAGAAGACGGTCCTCCAGTTCAACATGCCTTCCTTCTCCGGATGCGAGAAGGTCTCCACCCCGCCCACGATCAGCTCGCCGTTGATCTTCGTGTAGAACGGGTCCTGCAAGGCAAACACCGGCGCATTCTCCCGCGGCACCCATACACCGTTGCGGTTGACGAAGAAGTGCACCTCCGACACTTCACTGTCGCGATGTTCCACGCGTCCGGCGATTACCGTCTCTCCCTCATCTTCGAAGGGCGCGGTGATATTGTACACATCCCGCTCATTCACCTGATCGAAGATGATCTTCTCCGCATGCAATGGCTTATGCCCTCTCTGTCTGAAATCCTCCAGCAGCACCGTACACGACTTCGTACCGCTGTTGGTCAACTGAACCATACCGGTTCGACCCTCCCACTCCTATTGATGCTCAAATAGAATTATACTTTGGTAAACACCATTTTATTCGATTCTGCAAATATAGCAATAGGGTAACGAAGGTCAAACAGTGAAATTTCCGTGTGCAAATCAATGCAAGATCAGTCTTTGATCCCAGTAAACGTAATCCCTTCTATAAAATATCGCTGCGCTGCAAAAAACAGGATCAATACCGGCAGCGCCACGACGATCGACATCGCCATCAGATAATTCCACTTCGGCGCTTCATTTATGCCGCCCATGAAGAAGTACATTCCGACATTCATCGTATATTGATTCATATCGGTAAGGTAGATCAATGGACCGAGGAAGTCGTTCCAATAACCGCGGAAAGCGAAGATTGCAACGGCGAGCAGCGCCGGCCTGATCTGCGGCAGCAACACATGATAGAATGTCTGGAAGGCATTCGCCCCATCCATCTCCGCCGCATCATCGAGATCGCGGGGGATGGTCATGAAGAACTGCCTTAATAAGAAAACATAAAACGGTCCCCACGCCGTCCATGTGCGCAGGACCAGCGGATCAAACTCCCCCGTAAGGCCGAAGGCTTGCCAGATGAGATAGGTTGGAATCAACGTGACATGGAAAGGCAGCATCATCGTTGCCAGCAAGATCAGGAAAATCACATCCCGACCGGGGAATTGAAAGCGCGCAAACCCATAAGCGACGATCGTTGCGCTGCTCAGCTCGCCGATCATTCCCAGCACGACGATATACAGCGTGTTCATCAGATAGCGGTCGAAGGGCATCGCCGTCCAGGCATCGATGAAGTTCCTCCACATCGGCGGGTTGGGGATCCACTTGGGCGGCCAAGCGAAGACATCGCTGCCGTCTTTTAATGCCGTAGACAACATCCACAAGAAGGGCAGCAATACGACCGCGGCGATCGAGATCACGACGAGATAAAGCAGCAATCTTCTGAACCGGCGCAGCGGTCTGATGGCTGCTGCCGCTTGCTGCTGCGCCCGCACACTTGCAAGTATGGTGTTCATCCTCTCACCTCCCTAGCGCTGCATCTCTGATTCATAGTGAACCCATGCCGGACTGGAACGGAAGATTAACAGGGTTAAGAACAAGATGATGATGAACAGCACCCACGCTACAGCCGAGGCTTCGCCCATCTTCAACTGGGTGAATCCCCTCTCGTAGACCAGCTGGTTCATAAACTTGCCAGCCGCTGAAGTCGGCCGGACAAACATAGCGATCGTGAAAACTTGCAAAGCGCCGATCATCCCCATGATGACCTGCAGCAGGATCACCGGCGAGATCTGCGGCACGGTGATATGCCAGAACTTGCGAAGGCCGGTGGCGCCGTCGATCTCCGCCGCTTCATACAGGCTCTTCGGCACCCCTTGCAATCCCGCAAGGAAGACCACGGTGTTCGTGCCGAAGATCCCCCAGACGCTCATGATGATAAAGGCGATCAGCACATAATCGGCATCGCCGAACCAGTCCGGCGCCGGGGAACCCGTTAAGTGCAGGATCGGCGAGATGGCATGATTGATTATGCCGCTTTCGCTGTTAAACATCCAGCGCCACAGGAGGGCAACGGCTACCTCAGGCAGGACAGCCGGCATGAAATAGATCGTACGGAAGGTTCCGATGCCCTTGATCTGATTGTTCAGCAAGATCGCCAGCAGCAAGGCGCCGATCACACCGATCGGCATGGAAAGCAAAGCATAGAGCAGCGTGATGCGGACGGATTTCCAAAATTCGATATCCTTCGTAAACAGCCGGATATAGTTATCCAGTCCGACCCACTCGCTCCCTCCGAAGATATTGGATTTCGTAAAACTCAAGCATAAGGAATGCAAGAGCGGATAGGCGGTGAAGCCGATGAAGCCGATGATCCAAGGTGAGATGATAGCCAGCCCCAACGCCTGCCGCTTCGACCAGCGAAGCGCCCGCAGGACAGCATACAGGATCACAGCCGCGATGGTGAGGAGCAGCGGGGTGATAACCCACCTCACCAGCGTATCGATATATGTTCCCATTCGGAATCTCCTTTCTGTCTCCCATCATGACAAGAGGAGGCAGACCCGCATCTGCCTCCTCTCCACTTCGTTTGATTATGGTTGTAATGTCTCATCTAACAGAGGTTTGACATTTGGAATCAATGTTTCTGGATCCTCACCGCCGTTGATGATCGGATCCATCAGTTGTGTCCAGAAGACATTGTCCCATTCCGGATAATTCTCGAAGTAACGATAAGGTTTGGCAAACTCCATCGATGCGATAATCGCCTCAAGAGAGTGGGCCTTCTCCGGATGCATCTCCTGCAAGGTGGAAAGGTCGGACAGAGATTGACGCGGCGGCATGATCTTCCAGTGATGGATCGCATCCGTCAGGTCCAGCAGTGCCTGTACCGCTTCTTCCGGATGCTTCGTCTTCACATTGACTGCCATGCCCAGGACGTCTGCGAACGTCGCTTTGATGTCCTTCGGTCCTGCCGGAACCATAAAGGCCTCTACATGGTCGATCGTAGAATCTAAGTTGTCTGCAGCTCCTCCCATGAACATGGCGACTTGTCCATCACGGAACATCTGATCGAAACCGCGGTCTCTGATGATCTGCTGCGATGGGGTGACTGGACTTTGGATAAGGTCGGCATAGAACTTCACCGCTTCAACGGCTTCCGGCGTATCGATCGGCGACTCGCTGAAGTCTTCCAAGATGACTTCACCGCCGTTCTGCCAGATGAACATCTGTACCGGCGGCCAGCCGTTCAGAGTGAATCCCCATTGATGGACTTGACTTTCATCAAAACCCTCTTCCCCGGCATGGTTGCCGTTCGCATCAATCGTGAGACGCTCGGCTGCTGCCACGAACTCATTCCAAGTCCAGCTCTCATCCGGATAGTTGAGACCGGCTTCGTCAAACTTTGCTTTGTTCACATAGAGCATAACCGGCTGTTGAATCCACGGCAGGCCGTAGAGCCGCTCATCTCTGGTGAATGGCTGCAGAGATGCTTCGTAGTAATCATCGGTCTGAGCTGCAGGATGATCGGAATCCGTCAAGTAATCTGTAATGTCTAACAGAATTCCTTGTGCTGCGAATTGTGCCGCACGCTGTGCATTCAGCCAGATCAGATCCGGACCGGAATCGCCGGATAACTGCGTGATGATGCGCGTATCGTATTCCGATGGATTGGACTCTTGCACAATCTCATACGTATCGGACTGTTCATTTAATCGATCAAGGATCTCTTGAAGCTCCTTCGATTCTCCTTCACCCGCCCATGTGGCTAAGCGGATGGTCACTTTATCGCCGTTAGAGGACCCGGATGAGGCAGATGGATCGCCTTCTGCTCCGCTGCTGCCGGTGTTGCTGTTATTCCCGCAGGCTGCAAGGAACATCGACACCAGCATGACCATCACCAGCATTGACAACCATTTTCTCTTCATCTCTGATGCCCCCTCTATTGATGTTATTCCATCTGCGAAACATTACAAATACATGACTATATGGTTATGTATTTGTTTGTGTAACGTTACAGATGGATTACATGTATAATTATTATCCCTATATAATATGTTTGTCAAGTTGTTGTCATGCTTAACTTTAAACGTTGCAAGATTCCGGCAGTGGGGAAAGTATTGCATTTACTTTATCTTTCTTATCTTGTATAGTATTTTGTAACGTGACAGAACATTGGTCTGGGTGAGGTTGTAGATGAAGAAGAGGATCAACATGCAGGACATTGCGGACAGGCTGAATATTTCGAAGAATTCCGTATCCCAAGCCCTGTCGGGCAAATCCGGTGTCAGTGAAGAGACGAGGCGTAAAGTCATCCAAACCGCTGAAGAGATGGGATATCGCTATACGCAGAGGAGACCTTCCCGCAGCAAGACCATCCAAAGGGTGGGTGTGATTGTCTCGGAAGCTGCCTTCGATATCAAATCCTTCTTCGGCGACATCTATCTATCGATCGAACGGGAAGCACAGCGCCACGGCATCCGTCTGGTCCTCCAATCCATCACTGCGGACGACCGGGATCGCCTGACGTTGCCATCTTTTGTCCAAGATAAGAGCGTCGACGGCATTCTCATCCTGTCGCCGATCAGCACCGAATACATCAATAAGGTCATCGACCAGGGCATCCCGACGGTGCTGATCGATCACCATCATCCTGGGATCGCAGCCGACGCCGTGCTGACGAACAACCGCTTTGGAGCATACAAGGCGGTCAAGTATCTGTTGGATCTCGATCACGAGCGGGTGGCTGTCATTGGAGACGTAGCTTTTTCGTCCAGCTATCAAGAGCGCTGGGAAGGCTATAAGCTGGCGATGAGAGAGCACGGGATCGAGCCGCGGAGCGAATGGATGTTCATCGACGTGCATCAAGACCAACAGACGATCGAAGAGCTGTTAACCTCCCTGGATGACATCCCGGAAGCGTGGTTCTGTTTGAGTGACGGATACAGCTATTATGTATGTTCAACATTGAAGAAGATGGGCTATCACATCCCCGACGACATCTCGATCTTCGGCTTCGACAACAACGTTTTCTCACAGATCTCCGACCCGAAGATCACGACGATGGAGATCGATCTTTCCGCCTATGCGAACAAAGCCTTCTCACAGCTGATGTGGCGGGTGCAGCATCCGGATGAAGTCCATTACGAGATTCATCTGCCGGCTCGTCTGATCGAACGGGATTCCACCGCTCGTTCGAAGTTTGCGCTAAAGAACCAGTAAGTGTGCATTTGGTGTCCATACTATGTCAGCAAAAAAAGCGAAGCTCTTCCGCATCACCGTTCGCTTCTGTGCGGAAATCGAGCTTCGCTTTCTCATATCTCTCTGTAACCCTCACATCTCCGTCCGCTGGTCCCTCTCCTTCTGGACCTCATACTCAAGGAGCACCATTCCCCTTGGATAAGTCTGCTGCCGAACGAAGTTCAGCCGGCGGTGCACCCCGTTCTTCGCCAGCATCGGCACTCCGTCTCCAAGCAGGATGGGGATGATCGCCGGTTCCACTGTATCGACAAGATCCCAAGCCAGCAGCTGGGACAGCAGCTCTCCCCCGCCGTATAGCCACACATCCTTCCCGGGCTGCTCAAGCAGCTCATGAACGCGTTCCTTCAGCCTATCATGGATGATCTCTGCTTCAGGATGATCCTCTTGCCGAAAGGACCGCGAGGCAACGATGATGCGCTTATCCGGCAGCTCCACCCCCGAGCGAATGATCGTCTCATAGGTTTTCCTCCCCATCAGCAGGGTATCAAACTGAGCTAACAAAGCATTGAAGTCAAAGGCCGGCTCAGGGATAATCCAATCAAATCCGCCGTTTGGATCTGCGATATAGCCGTCCAAACTGCATGCCACCTGGTAACGCAATCTTCTCATCTCATCATCTCCTATGATCGTTTTCAGTACGCTAATCGTATAGGATGTTAATCTCATTACAGGGATATAGAAGGATTTCTAGTTATAATGTAGAAATTAAATGGATAACCCTTCTTGTAGTCTCATGTTTATCCGTGTCTGGAGACTGCAGGGGGTATCTCTATTTCCTTTGGTACGGTCAACAGGATTTTGATAAGGGACGATTTCGTTATGCTGTTTAATTCCTACGAATATATTTTTCTTTTCTTGCCAGCTGTTTGGCTGCTTTATATCTTCCTGCAATCTTTCAGGCTGGTCAGCGCTGCCATGGTTTGGCTTGTGCTCGCTTCTTTGTTTTTCTATGGGTATTGGAATCCCGCTTACCTGCCGCTGATCCTGTTCTCTCTGGTCATTAACTTCGTCATTGGCAAGGGACTGGAGAAGAAGCGGAGCAAGCCCCTGCTGGTCTTCGGGATCATCATCAACCTGGGGCTGCTGGCTTACTACAAATACGCCGGTTTCTTCTTGGAGACGATACATCAGCTGTCCGGGCTGAACATGCCGGTTGTAAACATCGTGCTGCCCTTAGCGATCAGCTTCTATACCTTCCAGCAGATCGCCTTCTTGGTCGATGTGTACAGAGGCGATACCGTTCCGTATAACTTACTGGACTATGCCCTGTTTGTCACCTTCTTCCCGCAGCTCATCGCCGGGCCGATCGTGCAGCAGAAGGAGATGATCCCGCAGTTTCGCCGTGCCGGCAGCCGATTGTTCGGTGAGCATCTAAACCGAGGTCTGTTTCTCTTCTTCATCGGCTTGTTCAAAAAAGCCGCCGTCGCCGATTCTTTCGCGATATGGGCGAATGACGGGTTCAGCCGGCCGGAACAGCTGACCTTCGTCGAAAGCTGGATCACTTCTCTGGCCTATACCTTTCAGTTGTATTTTGATTTCAGCGGCTATTGCGACATGGCGATCGGTGCAGCCCTGCTGTTCAACATACGGCTGCCGATAAACTTCGATTCACCTTATCAGGCGCTGACGATCCAAGATTTCTGGAAACGCTGGCACATGACGCTGAACCGCTTCCTGACCAACTATCTCTATATCCCTCTGGGAGGAAGCCGCCATGGCATCATAAGACCTTATACCAATATCCTGATCGTCTTCCTCTTAAGCGGTATATGGCACGGCGCAGGCTGGACGTTCATCCTGTGGGGGTTTATGCATGGAGCTGCATCGGTGGTGTATCGTCTCTGGAAACGATACGGCTTCCGTCTGCATCGCTCCTTAGCTTGGTGCATCACGTTCCTGTTCGTCAACGCTGCTTGGGTGTTCTTCCGGGCGGATTCCATCTCGGATGCACTGTTCATCTTGAAGAGAATGCTGTCTGTACATCATCTGAATCTGACGATGATCACCGGCCATCTTCCAGAGATCATCACCCTGCTGATCTTCTTATGGATTTGTTTGGCCGCAAGCAATTCCAATCGCTTGATCACCGAACCGATATTACCGGCGCGAACGATCATCATCGCTGCCGCGGCATCGGTGCTATCACTTTTGTTTCTGAATCGCGTCAGCGAATTTCTGTACTTCCAATTCTAGGTGAGACTGGGAGGCTGTCATGAAGTCATTCCGTTTGTATCTGATCAGCATCGCCGCTGCAGCCTTGCTGGTCATGCTGATGACCTATATTCTCGATCCGCTGTATCTCTACAGGATGCCGAAGCTTTATGAACCCGTATATTCGACTAATGCCCGTTTCCAACTGCCCGGCATGATCAAACATCTGGATTATGAAACACTGCTGGTCGGGACTTCGATGTCGCGGAATTTTGTGGAGTCCTATGTGGATGAGAAGCTGAAGACCAAAAGTTTCAACGCCGCGATCCCCGCGGCTACGGCGCGGGAACAATATCTCGCAGCTAAGCTGGCGTTGTCGGAGAAATCCCTCAAAACCGTCATCTGGGAACTGAACTTCTACAGCTTAGCGCAGCCACCCTATGCGGTGGAGGATGAACAGAACCCGTTCCCCCATCACCTTTGGGATCAAAATCCATGGAATGATGTAAAGTATCTGTTCAGCTTGTATCCTTATGAGCGATTTATCGATATCATGAAAGATCCATCGCCTGAGCACAGAGTTGCAGAGATGGTCTTCAAATTCGGCTTTGATCGGCAACCGATGACCATTGAAGAAGCGAATGAGCTGATCGATATTCCCAATGCCGTCACCCAATCGAACTACCGAACTTCGATCATGTTGGAAGGATTTAAGACGAACGTGCTGCCGGTCGTTGCTGAACATCCTGATGTCGAGTTTATCTTCTTCTATCCGCCTTATTCGATCTATTGGAATATTCGCGCTCATAAACAGAGCAAAGACTACATTCAGGAGGTCGAAGCAACGAAGAAGGCCATCTATGAGCTGTTAAGTCCATACGATCATGTACGCATCTATGATTTCCAAGACCGTAAGGAGATCACCTTCGAGATCTCCTATTATTTTGATATCGCCCATTACTTTCCCTATATCAATGAGTGGATCATCGATGCGATCGCGGAGGAAGCACCGCTTTCAAGTCCGGAAGAAGCTGCTCGGCATGCTGAGAATCTGACGCGGCAAGTGTTGGAGTTCACATCATAAGTCCTCCGTTTAATACGGTTAATTGGACCAGTTGGTTCCCATGAACGGGCATATGCTCGATGATATGCTGTTTGTCTTCTCGCGGGATCTTGATCGGTTTCACGGTGTCCAGCTGCTCCTTCTATATATCGCGATTATTATGTCGTGATTATATTGTTACTTGCATCTAATTGGCGAATTCTCTTCTTAAGATCGCCATGATGATTAAGGACTCGTAGGTATCTCCGCTCTTGATGCACTCCCTCAGCATCCCCTCGTAACGGAAGCCGAGGCTCTCGTAAAGATTTTTTGCTCTATGGTTATGTTCTTTGACATCGAGCCACAGACGATGTGCATGCAGTTCATTGAAAACATATGTTTGAATAAGCCTTATGGCATCTCTGCCATATCCTCTCCCCTTGTCCGAGATGACAATCCTCATGAACTCAATACACTGCTGCTCACACCCAAACTTCCATCCGCTTATCCAAGGTCGAAGTGTGGAGTTCCAGCTGCGTCCCGTCCGGATCCAAGAAGTTAACGGACCATCCTTGCCCCCGCTTCACTGGTCCTCTGACGATGGGGATGCCCTGTTCCCGCAGATGCTGCACAACATCTTGAAAATCTGCCTCAGCAATATAGAATGCAATGTGATCAACACCGCAGGAATCTTCGCCGGCCCTTACGGCTCCTTCCTTCTGAATGAGGCAGATCCAAGCAATGCCCCATTCCAGATAAGCATCCGTCCGGCCTCTGTGTCTTAAGGTCATGTGCAGCTGATCGCAATAGAAGGCCAATGACCTGTCCAAGTCACTAACCCGAATCGTCACATGGCTGAAACCGGTGACTTTCATCCCTGATCACCCGCTCTCTCAATACTTACTTACGAATATCCGCAACCATTGATATGCCGGGAGCTTCATAACCGCTCCAGTTCAAGCAGTCCCTCGATAAAATCAACGAGCCGTTCTTCCCCTTCCTGCCCCTCGATCAGCAAACTCGTAAAAACAAAGGTAAGAAGTCCCACAAACAGGCAGCATAACAAAGACAGCCCTGCCACCTGCATCGCTTGCAGCTGCCCTTCTGTTTCTATCCAGGTGATAAAATAAGATCCAAGGAAAACCAAAAGAAGGGACAAGGGATCGGTGAGCCCTCTAAACTTCATAAAACAGACATAAGTGACCCCATTTTTTCGTCTTATCGTACCGATGATTTTATTGAAAATGGGGTCCCTGAACCTGATCCTGCCGCTTCGATAGCTGATAAGAAAGAGGTTGAGCAGGGTCCAGCCAAGGAACTTCTCATAAAACCCCACGGTGATGAGATCAACGTTCTCCCTGATCCTGGCCCTGCATTCTTTTGGCGTCAAGTTGGTCTTATATCTTCGAATCAAAGGGATCATCCCCTCAACGCTTACTTTGCCGCTTCATCGCTGTCTTTCAAGTTCTAGAATTCCGCCGTCCCGTTTGCCTGCGATCACCCGGTCCGCCATATCCACGAACAGTCCATTTTCCACCACACCGGGGATCATATTGAGCTTCGATTCAAGCTCCTTAGGATCTGCGATTGCACCAAAATATGCATCTACGATATAATTGCCGTTATCTGTAATATAAGCCTTGCCCTCCACTTCTCTCAACACCGGTTCGCAGCCCAGTTCGCGAAGTTTATGAATCGTCGCCTCATAACCGAAGCGAACGATCTCGATGGGCAATGGGAAGCGTCCCAACCGTCCGACCAGCTTGCTGTCATCGACGATGACGATGAACTTGCTGCTGGAAGAGGCGACGATCTTCTCGCGCAGCAAAGCGCCTCCTCCGCCCTTGATAAGCTGAAAGTTTGGATCCACCTCATCGGCGCCATCGATCGTAAGATCGATTTCCTGTACATCCGCAAAGGAGATCAGTGGAATACCGAGTTCCTTTGCTTGCTTCTCCGAAGCATTGGATGTTGCGATCGCTCGGATGCGCAGACCTTCCTGCACTCTCTGTCCGATTCTCTGGATCGCCCAATAGGCCGTCGAACCCGTTCCCAGACCTACGACCATCCCATCCTGTATGTAGTCTGCGGCTCGCTCAGCAGCGATTCGTTTTGCATCCATTCGCGTTCACCTTCTTCGAGCATTCTGTTATCTAACATTGTGATCATCATTAAATATATCATTTTGCGGCTGTTTCGGATACCATACAAAAACACTTCACCGATCGACATCCGAAGATCCAATCGGTGAAGTGCTTACTCACGTTCGTGTTGCAACTCGCTTCTCATAGTCTTCCTTCAAGATTCCCATACAAGACATCCCAATACCGGCCGTTTTTTTCTTCAAACTCAACAGTCTGCGCTCTGAGGCACTGCTCAGCTGCTCGCATACTCACCCTTCAACATACGCTGCATATGGACAACTTCCTTCGCCAGCCGATCCAGGCGCTCTAACACCTCTTGATCAACAATCTCCCGCTTCTCGTTAAAATGATCATCATGCAGATACACATAACTCGGCGCTACGAAGGCTCGGAAGAAGCCAGCGATCGGCTTCAATTGGTTCTCCACCATCAGATAATGCTGATAGGTACCTCCCGTCGCAACGAACCCCATCACCTTCTGGTAGAAGGCAGAGACAGGAACGAGATCGAACAGATTCTTTAGAACCCCTGTGATCGAGGCTTGGAACACCGGGGTGCCGATGATGTAGAAGTCCGCCTCCATCACCTTGTCGATCACGGTCTTCGTATCCCCCGTATAGGTTGCGGGATCACGCCCATCACAGAACACCACGTCATAATCTTTCATATCGAGCAATTCGATCTGGATATCGGGGTTCTCTTCCCGTACCCGCTCCAGAACGGCTTGTACAGCGATCGATGTCTTGGAACCAACGATTGTACCGGATATTCCTAGGAGTTTCATGCTCTCTCACCAACCATCCTATACTTTGTATACATATATGTTTATTTATTATGAATGTTGACCTATTGAATGTCAAATCTCTCTTTCCTATAATGAGTATGGTCTAATAGAAGTGAGGTGAACAGCTGTGGAACACAATAAAGTAACAATTAAGATCAACGACAACGGATCGATTCGCGTTACCGGCGAGGTGGAATTGATCGACGCCGAGGGAAATCGCTTTGCGACGAAGCCTTCCTTCTCCCTATGCCGCTGCGGTCATTCTGCGAACAAACCTTTCTGCGACGGTGCTCATAAGTCTGTCGGATTCACCAGCGCCCCTCGTGCAGCGAAGTAAGCTGCTGAGGGGATTTTTTATATGCATTACCTATTCTCCGTCAGTGATCTGCATCAACCAAATTCCGACTAATATATTGAAAAATTGTGACATATCATCTACAATGTAATGAGTATTGGAAATTTTATGAGCCGAACTGAAGTCTAGCAATTAAAGGGGTTCCGGCACCGAACTGTGGCGCAGTTCGCATGGATGATCGAACTTTTATGGGAGGGAATGGTAATGGCATTTGTCATCACATCACCTTGTATCGGGGAGAAGGCAGCAGATTGTGTGGAAGTATGCCCTGTCGACTGTATCGTAGAAGGTGAAGACCAGTACTTCATCGATCCTGATGTATGTATCTCTTGCGGTGCTTGTGAGCTGGCATGCCCGGTATCAGCAATTTATGAAGAAGATGATGTTCCTGAGGAAGAGAGACACTTCATCGATAAGGCAATTGAATTTTTTAAGAACCGCTAACACTCGAGACTGCTGCAGTATAGCGCATTGATTCTATCCAGTTATTCATGAATTGAACTGCCCGTTTAATGCGGGCAGTTTTTTATGCTCATCTCATTGTTTTCATTCACGCTCTCATTCATGCTTCTCCTGTTTCTGCCCTATCCGATTCCTGTTCTCCCCTGCTGTCACATAAATGCCTGAAAACTGGGCATATTATGTCTTAGTTCTATGTTCTGGAGGAGATGAGCAGATGAACCAGTCTTCAGCAACGATCGGTACCTTCTCCGCGTTCAGCGCCATCATCCTCGCAGTTGGCTTAATGAACCATGTTCTGGTTATTCCTCCTTTGCTTGAGGTCACCCAGCGCGATGCGTGGCTGACGACAGTTCTCGCTGTGCTGCCGTTTCTCCTGTGGACTTGCTTGATCTATTACATCATGAATCGCACCGGACAGCAGCCGCTCCTAGTATGGCTGCGTCGACATTACGGCGCTGCCGCGGCATGGATCGTACGGATATATTACATCGTCTACTTGTTCATGATCGCTGCCATCACGCTCAAAGACACGACCACTTGGACGAAGGTCTCTTACTTAAGCCGGACGCCAATATTCGTATTGGCGCTGTCCCTGCTTATCGTGTGCTGCTTCTCCGCTCGCTGGGGACTTAAGACGATCATGATCGCTTCGGGTATCCTCCTGCCCTTTGTGATCGTCCTCGGGGATTTTGTGATGAGCGTGAATTTGCCTAAGAAGAACTATTCCCTGCTCCTTCCGATCCTGGAGAACGGCTGGGAGCCGATTGGAAAAGGCGGGATCTACATCGGCGGCGGTCTTGCTGAGCTGAGCATTTTATTAATCTTTCAACATTCGCTGAAGTCCCGCTTGAAGCTGTGGTGGTTATGGGTGCTTGCGCTATTTTTGATCATCTTGATCTGGGGACCCATTACGGGAGCAATAGCCGAATTCGGTCCCTTCGAAGCGATGGATCTCCGTTATCCCGCGTATGAGGAGTGGCGTCTCGTCAGCATAGGAAAGTACATCCAGCATGTGGATTTCCTTTCGATCTATCAGTGGTTGTCCGGTGCCGTGATTCGCATCGCCGTCGCCATCTGCCTCATCGTGGATCTGCTTCCGCAGAAATCGCAGAGAATACGGGCAAGACAACTGCATCTGATCTGTGCGCTGCTGCTGCTGACTGCCATCTTGCCGATCAGCGATATGATGTATCTTGATTTTATGAAGCGCATCTATTTTCCTTTGTCCCTGTTCTCTGCTCTTGCACTGACCTTGATCCTGGCCGTTCTCATTCGGTTGAAGAAGGATCAGCCCAGCACCGCTCACGGGGGTGGGAACTCATGAAACAGAAATCAAGATTGCTGATCAACATGCTGGGGCCGAAGAACTCGAACATACATCCGCAGCGTATACCGCCGCCCGTTTATCCCAGCGAACTGCCGACGGACGGCCAGTTATCACAGCAATTCTTCTATGACTTGTTCGATGGCTGTGCCGATATCCGAATCTCCAAATTGAAGATTAGCCGGGAAGATCCGATCTCGGAAGTCATCCTCGTCTCCTGTGACGGCATGACGAATACCCAGCAGATTAATGAAGTCGTCATTCCCCGGATCATGGCCCTGGGAGAAACCGACCCCGAAGTGCCGATCGATGCGGCGATTGATTTGGAGTTAACACGGATCGAGAAGATCGAACAGATCGTTCCAAAGGTATTCATGGGGCACCTGATCCTGTATTTAACGAAGCAGCAAGCCATCTACTCATATGATGCATCGGATATGCCGGGACGAGCTCCGGAGGAGTCCAATACGGAACTTTCGATCAAAGGCCCGCGCGACGGTTTCGTCGAAAATGTCAAAACGAATGTCGCACTGGTTCGTAAACGGCTGCGCACGAATGCGCTGCGCTATGAACAGTTTGTCATCGGCCGAAAGAGTGAAAGCCGCGTCGCCCTGCTCTATATCCAGTCATACATTCGTCCCGATCTCCTAGAAGAAGCAAGGAAACGCATTCTCAGGATCGATCAAGATGCACTGCTCAGCAGCGCGCAGCTGGAAGCGATTATCTCAGATTCTGCCTATTCTCTGTTTCCGCTGATCACCTATACCGGTCGTCCGGACTTCGTCGTGGAATGCCTTCTGCGCGGGAGACTGGCGATCATCGTCGACGGCGCGCCGATCGCCATCATCGCTCCTGTGAACTTAACCCTGCTGTTAAAATCACCGGAGGATCAGTATTTCCCCGCTCATATTATCGGCTTCCAGATGAGCATCCGGCTCCTCGGCTTGTTCATCGCTTTATTCCTGCCGGGGTTCTGGATCGCACTCTCATCTTACAATATGGAACAGCTTCCTTTCCCGCTCTTGGCAACGGTGGTCAATACGCGTATGGGGCTGCCGATGCCTGCGCCCTTGGAAGCTTTCATGATGCTGGCGCTCTTCGAAGTGTTCCGCGAAGCCGGTGTCCGTCTTCCCAAGGCCGTGGGACAGACGATCGCAGTGGTCGGCGGGATCATCGTCGGTGACGCGGTAATCCGGGCAGGGCTGTCTTCAACGACGATGCTCATCATCGCTGCACTGACTGCTGTCTCGACCTTTACGCTCGTTAATCAGACGCTGAGCGCTTCGGTCACCATCATTCGCTTCTTCGTGATGGCCTTTGCTTCTCTGCTCGGTATGTACGGATTCATCCTGTCCGTGATCGCTGTTGTGATGTATCTGAGCAAACTCGAATCCTTCGGCATACCCTATCTCACGCCGCTGAGTCCCTTGCGGCAGCAACACCTCATTCCAGCTTTCTTCAAGCGGCAAAGCAGAGAACAATATGATACCTCATTCCTGCATGATCGAAATAACGACAGGCAGAGTGAGCAATCGTGAAGGCTTGTCGTCCATCACACGCTGCCGTTTGTCTGGGTTTTATGTTAACATGCTCCCTGCTGCTCACCGGCTGCTGGGATATCAAGGATCCGCAAGATGTGCATTATGTCTCGGCTGTGGCTTTTGACTACGAAGACGAGCAATACGTGGTCTACGCACAGATGATCGACTTCTCCTCGGTCACTTCACCTGAATCGGACAAGCCGACCAATAAATTGCCCGTTTATGTGGGCAAAGGGACCGGGGATACCGTCGCCAGCGCTTACAACGACTTGTATAATGCATCACAGCTTCGGACTTTCCACGGTCACGTGGGCGCCATCGTCTTTGGTGAAAAATTGCTGAAACGCGGCATCGGCAATATTTTGGATCTGCTTACCCGCTACCATGAATTTCGCTATACAGCTTGGGTGTTCGGTTCGAGGGAATCCCTCGAAGAGGTGCTCAGCGCCTCGCCTTTCTTCAATCTGTCACCGATCGCCTCCCTCTTGCACCAGCCGCAAGAGCTGTATAAGCAAAAATCCATCGTCGCGCCTAAGATGTTAAGGGAGTTGGTTACCGATATTCGCGAGCCGGGCAGGACGGCTCATCTTCCCTCACTGGGACTGGATCAATCGATCTGGAAGACGTCGATGAAACCTACGGACCTCCTTGTTTATAATGGGATCTTTACATTGCATTCCTATGAATGCAACGGATTCTTCCCTGTGGATGATCTTCGCGGACTCCGCTGGCTCACCCCTTCAACCCAGCGGTCCCCCCTCACCTTAAGAGATGGGAATAACGTATACTCCGATCTCTCCCTGCGTCATCCGAAGGTGAAGATTAGAGCGGAGATCCAAGACAACAAGATCACCTATCGCTTGCAGACGAAGCTTAAAGCGAATGTGATCGAAGTCATCCAGCCGATTGACGAACGGGAGATGGAGGAGTTGGCTGCTGAGCAAGTGACCCAAGAGATCCTTGCTACTTATCAGAAAGCATACGAACAAGGCGTGGATCTCTTTCAGCTGGAACATGCGCTGTATGTGCAGCATAACCGCTGGTGGCAAGAACACATCAAAGGAAGGAAACTGGTCTTGCCTGCGCCGGAAGAATTGAACATCGAAGTGGATGTGAATGTATCAACATCAGGGAAATTAAAGCTGCAGACGAAATGAACGCCGAATATGAATATGCGAAAAACCGCCCGGACAGCCTCTCATGCAGAGACATCCGGGCGGTCCTAACCCAGCACAAACCAGCCTAATGAACTCATCTTAAAACTAATTGAAGAACATGATTTATTTAAGAAAACGATGATTGCCTATTCTCGCAACTTCCGTCAGTCTGTTCCATAAACCGTCTGAGGAAACCTTCGGATTATGAAAATATACGGCACCCTCGACGTTATTCTCCCCTCTTGCTGCTGCCATAACCGCCTTCCAGACGCTTTCGTTCGGTTCAGCCTTATCCAGCAAACCATTATGCGCCGGCGGGAATTGGTTAGGCGCATAGATCACATCGCGGATCGTATCCGGGAAGCGCGGATCGCGCACCCGATTAAGGATCACATTGGCTACTGCCAATTGTCCTTCATAAGGCTCATAGCCGGCTTCTACCATGGTGATCTTCGCCAGAAGTTCCAACTCGCTCTCGCTGTATGGCAGTTCCTCCGCTGCCAACGTCTCCGCTGCCGCCTCTTCCTCCGGTTCCTCGATCTTGTTCCGCATGATATCGGGAATCACGATCTTGACATGACCGATTTCGTCCACATCTTGCTCGGGATGGCGGTTGCGCTCAAGCAAGAGATCTTCCTCTATGTTCAGCTTAGCGCTGACCTCAGCTAAGGTCTCACCCTCTTCGAGGATATAGGGCGACTTGCGAAGCACATAAGCTGCGCGATCTTCCTCATCCCATTCCACTTCAGCGTGCAGAAATTGCGCAGCATGCCTGAGCGGTACATAGATGCGCTGGTTCACGCTGATCGGCGCCACATCCATCCGGTATTCGACATCGTTCAGCTTCATAAGCGGATTCTCCGGTTGGAATGTGATCACGTCCCCATAGACCGAGAACACACGTACTTCCCCCTGATCCTGCACCCACACGACAATGCCGTCCAAGGCTTCGGCGAGATGCCGGATCGATACCAATAATCTGCCGTCTTCGATCAGCAATTGATCGTTTAAGATGTGGTCTTCAGAGTCGATATACACTTTCGGTTCTACGTCGCCAATCGTCTCTGCTGCAGCCTGTTCCTCTTGCTCAGCCTGAGCCAGGACAGAAGCCGGCCATACAAACGCCGCTGTGAGCAGCACAGCGATGATACGATTTCGAATCTCTAATCACCTCTCTGCTTGAGCAGCGCGGGTTTCACGCTCCCCTATGAATTCCCTCGCTCAACGTAAAGCAGGGTTTCTTGATCAAATGTCTCCCGGTCAAGGGAATGTTTATTCTCCGATATCCCTAAAGATACATACTGCACAAATGTTGATAGGTTGTGAGACTATCGGACTATTTTTGGACTTATTTTTTGGTAGATTTCAATTAATTGCTTGATGATTTTCGTCGAATCGTGGTGCTCGCGCACATATTGGTTCCCATATCGGCCGAGTTCCAAGCGCAGTTCCGGCTGAAGCAGAAGATGTTTCAATTCATCATACAGCGCATCTGGATTCGCTGAGATGATCGGCAGCCCTTTGGGCAGCCTTGCAGCGATATCCGGCCTTATATAGCAGAGGACGGGTTTGCCCATGGCATCGCTTCGATGCTGACATTGCCGTACATACCGCATAAGATCTGGTCGATGACGATATCCGCTGCTTGCATGATCGCCTTCGCCTCCGCCATGGCTTTCTTCTCGATGATGACAAAGTCGAAGTTCAGCTCCTGCTGCAGCTTCGCAGCGATTCGCTCGATCTGATCCGACCCTTTGAAAGAACGGCTGATATCTTACAAGCGCAGCAGCCTATGCAGATGTCTAGACAAATCGATAGATCCAGAAACGTTCCGTGCCGAAGTTTTTCTTCACTAGTTCTTCATCATCCATATTAAACAAGAATTGCGAGCGATGAGCGCGGATCGCTCCCACCTTCTGCTTCATGTAGTCGCTGACATCATGAACGATCTGCGGCGGGCCCAGCACTTCCTCGCATCCTCTGGAGAAGGCCAAACAATGAACGGCCGGCCGCTCCTCTTCCGGCATCTCCTGCACCGCTTTGATCACGACGGCGCCCGTCGCATCATGATCCGGATGCACGCTGAAGCCCGGATAGAACGTATAGATCGTCGACGGCTTCACTTCATCGATGACCTCGCGAATCCGCGCTGCCAGTCGATCATGATCTTCGAATTCTATCGTCTTATCATGCAATCCGAACATCCTTACATCTTGGATGCCTATGATGCGGCAGGATTCCAGCAGCTCCTGTCTGCGGATCTCCGGCAAGGTCTCGCGATTGGCGATGGGCGGATTGCCGAGATTGCGCCCCATCTCTCCCAACGTCAAACAGATATATGTCACGGGCACTCCATGATCGATATGTTTAGCAAGCGTGCCGGCCAGTCCGAAGGCCTCATCATCCGGATGCGGCAGCACAACTAAGATATGACGATTCATACTGCTCCTCCTGTTCATTTGATACTGTATATTGAGTTAATAACCGTGCTCAGTAGATTGCCGTTTTTATGCGATATTTTGGATGAAACCGCAGGACGACTGTTGCCGTTGCAACACGCACGATTTATACGATTTTTTGGATAAAATCAACGGATCATCCCATGTTTTCGACGATTTTATCCGATTATTAGGTCAAAACTGCAACATAACTGCAGCATCACGCACGTTTTATACGATTTTTCGGTCAAAACCTACGGATTACACCATATTTATACTAGTTTTATTCGAAATTTAGGACAAAACCGCATATCTCACTCCTCAATTCTGCAAGAGTCCGTTAGTCCATTCCCTTCGCCGTGCCAAAGGGTTCCTTGCTGATCTGAAGTGCGACGACCAATTTCCCTTCTTCATTCAGGCCGGCCATGATCAGCCGTTCCGTTTCCTGGTCTTCCATATGCGTCAACCCTTCCGAATAGATCCAGCCCTCTGCCATTTTCAGCCCTACCCGGTAAGGACCGCTGCCTGCTATCCGTGCATGGGAGAAACGAACGCGGGCATTGCGGATAAAGGTCGAGCCTGTAAACTTCGCCCGACCATGATGAGCCGCATAGGCGCCCATCGTCATCTCCAGATGAATGTAGACATCCTGATCGACAAAGGCGTCCAACATGCGTTGTACTTCCGTTTTATCAATTAATTTCATCATCGGTCTCTCCTTCTCAGCATCGTATAATGAATCATCTTGAGTCTATTATTGGCGGGTTATAACCGTTAATCAGAATTCATCCAAACATGGATACAAAACACAAACCATCATTACAATCTTCTCTATGTTCAATCTCAGCCGCATCCCTATACATATAAGCTCAGGATCCACAGCACATACAGATGCCCCGGGTAAAAAGCCGCCACAACCACTTTGGCGCGCGAAGTCTATAGGCGAATTTTCGGACCCGCTCCTCCGGCAGCGCGAAGATGACGCTCGGAAGGACGCTCCACAGCTGCGTCCACGCGGACAGACCGGCCGCCGCATACACGAGGTTCAGTCCCGCATGGTACCATAGGATGGACCACCCTGAAGCATATCGACGATCAGCTTGGCTGCCATGGCGATCCATTGCATGATGCACACCTTCACTCGCTGCTGCTCTCAATTACCTGCTGCTGATTTTCCTGTTGATCATTTTACTAACTAACATCATAACTCTTTTTTCCGGCAGCTGCCAATTGTCAATCGTTGAATCTCACACAAGTTAATATTTGGATTTGACAGCAGATCCTATCAACGATTTTACGAAGTTTTAGAACATTTGCAAGAAACCGCGTTCAAGCTTGGTTTCCTTCTCTCTGTTTCGGTATAATGGGATTAAGCATGTATTTTCTGGATTGGGGAGACAGGTATGGTGAATTTTGATCAAGTGCCTAACCGTAAACACACTTATTCATACAAATGGGATCAATCTGCCAAGCTGTTCGGCAGCGAAGAGATCCTGCCCCTGTGGGTTGCCGATATGGACTTCGAAAGTCCGCCCGCTGTGAAGGAAGCCATCCAGCGCCGCGCCGCCCAAGGCATCTATGGTTACACCTTTAAGCCTGAGTCATATACAGAAGCGATCGTCAACTGGTTCAAGCGCCGCCATAATTGGCAGATCGAACCCGGGTGGATCACGGATTCGCCAAGCGTCGTAACATCGCTCAGCATCGCCATTGATCTGTTCAGCGAACCGGGCAGCAAGGTGATCCTGCAATCGCCGGTTTATTATCCATTCTATGACGTGATCCGCAACAACGGCCGTCAGATCGTGAAGAATCCTCTGCTCGAACGCAGCGGCACCTACGAGATGGATTATGACCACTTGGAGTCCTTGATGATGGATGGAGCGCGGCTGCTCCTGCTATGCAATCCGCATAATCCCGGCGGCCGTGTATGGAGCCGGGAAGAATTGATGAAGCTGGGCGAATTATGCTTAACCTATGGAGTTATCGTCATCTCCGATGAGATTCACTGCGACCTTGTCCTGCCGGGGCATCGCTATACCCCCTTTGCGTCGCTGTCACCGGAGATCGCCGAGATCACGCTAACCTGCCTGGCACCGACGAAGACCTTCAATCTGCCCGGACTGCAGATCTCCTATATCGTCGCATCGAACCGCCGCATGAAACAGCAATTTGAGAAGCGGATCAAGACGCTGAGTCTGCATATGACCGGTTTCTTCGCACCCGATGCGGTACAAGCCGCCTACAATCACGGGGAAGGCTGGCTGGACGAACTTCTGCAATATGTACAGGGCAATGTAGATTATGCGATTCAATATCTGCAAGAACATCTGCCGGAAGTCCGGCCCTTCCGTCCTCAGGGCACCTACCTGCTGTGGCTCGATTGCCGCGGCCTAGGATTGGATGTTGAAGAGCTAAAGCGTCTGATGTATCAAGAAGCGAAGGTCGCTTTCAATGAAGGATCGACCTTCGGTTCCGAAGGGACCGGTTTCCTGCGCATCAATCTGGCTTGTCCGCGGCAGATCGTCGAGGAAGCCCTGAAGCGATTCTGTGAGGCAGCGCGCAAACATATATCTTAATAACAACATCTTATGAACGGATCCCGAGGAAGGACCCTAATCATGAATATATTGGAGGTTATCGCATCATGAAATTACAAGTCACACCAGAAGCCGTTAAGTGGTTTAAAGAAGAAATGGGATTAGAACCCGGCGAAGCCATTCGCTTCTACATTCAGCTGTACGGTTCCTCAGGCACCAAACATCACAATTTCTCTCTCGGCATCATGCGCGATACGCCGCCCAGCGATGCGTCCTTAAGCACGGAAGTTGACGGCATCACCTTCTTCTTCACCGAGGGAGACAAGTGGTTCCTCGATGAATACGAGATGAAGGTCACCGTTGAGGACGGCGAACTGAAATATACGTTTGACCAAATCTAATACAACCTCTGCCCAATCAAGGGAATGAGCCGGCCAGCCGCCGGAGTCATTCCCCTTCTTTTGTCCCTAATTAGGCTTATGAACGCTTAACCACATTAAAGTTTTCCTCCAACAGCAGCCAATTCTGCGGAAAAGGCAGCCCCAGCTTCCAATAGCTGATGCCGCGCAAGCCGAGTTCCTTGATCAGATTGAACTTCGCTTGGATCGAGCGGGCATCCTCGAACCATACCTTATGCGCTCGGCCTTCGGCATCGACATAATCAAAATGCGGCGCCTGAGCTGTATAATCATATTGGATCGCCACATTCTCCCGGCGGGCCAGTTCGATCGCCGCCTGCGGGCTCAGCGCCCGCGCATATTCTCCCCCCTGCACATAGGGCAATGTCCAATCATAGCCGTACAGATTCTGCCCCATCATGATCTTGCTGCCCGGCATCTCCGTCAGCGCATATTCCAACACGCGTCTCACCGAATTGATCGGCGAGACGGGCATCGGCGGTCCGCCGCTGTACCCCCATTCATAGGTCATGATCACGACGAAATCCGCGACTTCACCATGCGTACGATAGTCGTGTGCTGTATACCATTCCCCCGTTTGGGTTGCGCTGACTTTGGGCGCCAGCGCCGTCGACATGAGATATCCTTCCTGATGGATGCGTTCTGCAGCCCGTCTTAAAAACCGATTATACGCTTCACGGTCATTGGGACTGATGAACTCCATGTCGAAATGGATATCGCGAAAACCAAGCTCCCCTGCTGTCGAGATAATATTGTTAAGCAAGGTGGTTTGCAATTCTTCGTTATTTAAGATCTCGCCGGCCAACTCTGCACTGAACTGCTCATTCTCCAGATTCGTCACGACCATCATCAAAGTCACATCGTTCTGCGCAGCGATCTCTGGAAATTGATCGAGATTGGGACGCCTTAAGGAGCCGTCGCGCTGAATCTGGAAGCTGAAAGGCGCCAGATAGGTTAAAAGCGGCGCTGCCCGCCTTGTATCCTGCAGCACGACATCCGATACCTGCTCCCGGGGCTCAACATAGGCATTGGACTCGATATCGCGTCTTGGCGGCGGCGGAATATAGAGTCTTAAGCCAACCCGCAGCGGCTGAGCCGGACTGAGTCCGTTCACGCTTGCGATCGTACCTGCATCGATGCCGAAACGGCGAGCGATGGTGAATAAACTGTCTCCCGGCTGCACCCAATAGTATCGCCCCGTAATCGGAATGACCAAGGCCTGACCTACGACAAGGGACAGATTTGGATCGATCTCATTGGCCGCAGCGATCTCCTCGACGGTGACCCCATAAGCATGAGAGATCCCGTACAGGGATTGCCCAGCTTGCACAACATGAATCTGCATAGAACTCCTCCTAACTGCCGAACCTCTTATCTGATCATCTTAGGCAATCTATGCATCTTCCTGAGGATAGGTGAATGTCCTAGGTCATTTTCTTAAGGTTTTTTCTTTGTCACATGATTGTCATGGGTTCATGCATTGAATCTCGCCTATGATTCTGCTATGATGCTCAATGTGCTTATCAAATATAATCCAGGGAGCTGTGGTGTAGAGGCCTAACATGCCTGCCTGTCACGCAGGAGAACGCGGGTTCGAATCCCGTCAGCTCCGCCACTTAGATCAATAATGAGCAGAGACAGCGGTTCTCTGCTCTTTTATTGATAAGTTCATTTCCCATTCCACCCTTGTAAGAGATGGCGAATGATTGGATGGATACACTATAATATGGTGAAGATATGGATGGTGCAGGTATTTGTGCGGTAGGAGATTCTCTTGAAGGGGGCCCTGATCGATGGATTCCTATGAACGGAAGGTGCAGCAAGAGATTGCCGATTGGAAGAAGTCCATGCTGAAACGCTCGGGAATGATAAACCGATGGTTCAAAAAGACACAGCAGCGCATCAACACCGCGATCCCCGAACGCGCCCAGCAGATCATCACCGAAGCGATCAAGGCGATGGTCAAGACCGCTTTATTCGGTTCGGAGTACACCACATATGTGAAAGAACGACGAACAGATCTTCATATAGAGGAACGCGATAAACATTTCGATGAGGTGTTGAATCGGTACAAGAAGATCGCAGCCGCTGAAGGAGCAGGCACCGGCGCAGGCGGCATCATGCTCAGCTTGGCAGACATCCCGCTCTTGATCTCCATCAAGATGAAATTCCTCTTCGAAGCGGCTGTTGTGTACGGTTTTGATATCCGTCTCAAAGAGGAACGCCTCTTCATCTTATATGTGTTTCTGCTTGCCTTCTCCGGTGATGAACAGCGACAGAAGACACTGCAGATCGTCGAGAATTGGCACACCGAACGCCAGCACATCGATGATATCGACTGGCAGATCTTACAGCAGGAGTACAGAGACCATATCGATCTCGTGAAGATGCTGCAGATGGTGCCCGGCTTCGGTGCCGTCGTCGGTGCTTATGCCAACTACAATCTATTGGATCAACTCGGCACCACGGCTAAGAACGCCTATCGCATGCGATTACTTGCGCTTCCGCAGGATTAACCATAGAAGGATGAGGACGAGCAGCGCGCCGCCGATGATCAGCACGATGGGCAGACTCCTGCCCCCATCCTTCTCTGCTTCGTCCGCTGTGGATTGAAGAGGCTGCAGCGATGTATCAACAGGGGCGGATACGTCCTGAGCTTCTCCGGCATCTTCCGACCCATCCGCATCCTCTTCCGCTCCACCTGCAGCTATGTCCTCTTCCCCATGGCTGTGCCCCGCTTCCGTGTCGGGAATCGCTCCGATCTCTTCATCCGTAAACTGGGCTTCGCCCACCTTGATGATATCCAGTTCACCTTCTGCATCATCGGCAGATGCAGGGGCATACCAGCTTGCTTCCACCATCTTATCGATCCATTGGGTCAGGTCGACGGGACCGTTTAAGATCTTCGGATGATGACTCACTTGGTACCACTTGCCGCCGATGGCGATCCGGAACACATCATAGGTATTGTCGCCTTCTGTCACCGTAACCTTATCAACTTCTTCCACGATTCCTGTCGGTCCCGCCTCATAATTGGCCATATCGAACAGCGTCTTCCCATCGACTGGTTCCGTGAAGAACTGCCCCATATACAGCGCGAAATCTTCCCGCGTCATGGTCGCTTCCGCATCCACGACGGGAGCTGCCCCGCCAAAATACGCCTGATTCACATCCCCATACGTGGCATAACCGTCAAGGGACGGAACGAGACCTTCCTCTAACGCCGCTTGGCGGATCGCATCGGCAGCAGCTCCTGCCCCGCCGAGGCCGTGGAATCTCCCTGCCCAGAAGGCGAGATCACTGCGGGTTAGCAACTCAAATGGTTTGAACAGATTCACCCCGCCCTCGATGCCGATGGCGCGAATGCCATGCAGCAGGACGATCTCTTGCAGAACCTCCGAATATTCGATATCGCTGTATAAGTTCTTCTCATTCTGCACGTGGGCTGAGACGGGCACAGCTCCGATCAATAGCATCAGGAATAGAGCGACAATGGACGATACGACTTTCTTCATCATTTTCTCACCTTTATCTCTACTATTTTATTCGCCTGCATACTCAACAGGCATCAACACGATCGCGCCATTCGTCTGATCCACGTAGAAATCCTTGGAGTTGGGATTCAGCTTGCTGTAATCCAAGACGAAGCCCGGCATCTGATTCATATACAGATCCGCGATGCGTATGCCGTTCATAAACCCCGCCTCGAACTTCAAACTCGCCGTTCGCTCATCATCTCTCGTCACCATCCCGATCAAGATGATGTCGAGGGAATTCTTCGCATAATGCACATACACGTGGTCGGACTGAATGTAATAATCCAACTCCAGATAACGGTTCAACAAATCCTGTTCGATGCGGAAAGGGGCTCTTGGGCGATCTTGGACCGTGATCTGGCGGATGCGCCGCTGCACCCGATCCTTGTCCGCAATAAGGATCTCATCCAGTACATTGGCTTCTTTCGCCCAGAGTGAATCCGCGGCATCAGCGATCTCTTCATCCGTCAGATGGCCGTATTCGGCAAGGAATTCTTCGCGGGATCGGAGATTGGCTTCGATCATCTGCAGCAGCTGTTCATAGCTCGCCAAGGCATCCCGTGCCGCCTTTACCGTCCGATACTCGAGATACAGCCGATTCAAGGCAGCCAGGTCCTGATCCAGTTTGAGCTCGATCAAGCGCAGATTCGCCAGCACATCGACGATCGAATCGGCATCCAGGATAAAGTTCAGCATCACATCGGTGCCGATGGATTGGTAGAATTGGAGAAGCGGGATCTGCTCATCCTGCTTCACCGTAAATGCCGCATTCAACCGCTCAACGTGGGGCGTAAGGTTCTCGATCTGAATGCGCGTATCCTCCAGTTCCGCGCGGAGACGCTCCGTCGCATCCTCATCACGAATATCGACAAGGAAATCCTTGAACGCTCCGACCACATGGGCATAAACCGCCGTCGGGAAGAGAAGCAAGAGCAGCAGGAGCAGCCATATCCGCCTACGCATGTTTCATCAACTTCCTTGTCGAGAGATAGGTGCCGACCAGGCCGATCCCGACCCCGAAAGCGATGATCCCGAGGAGTATGAGATTCAACGCCGGTCGACTGAAATCAAACACCGCGGAGAAGCGGATCTGCAGCTCATATAGGGCGTAATAATAGATCAGATAGACGGCGAAGGCAGCGATCAGACTGCCGATGAAGCCGATGATGACGCCTTCTAAGAGAAATTGTCCGCGCACATGGCTTTCCTTCGCTCCGAGGAGCAGCTTGACGCGGATATCCTTCTGCCGCTGATACAGCGCCAGATTCATCGCGATGCTTACGGTTAAGACTGATGCAAGCAGGAACACGATGAGGATGATCAAACCATATGTACTCGCAGTATTCGACCAAGCGACTACCTGCTTGGCGAATTCCTGCGCATAGATCACATCCGTGATGCCCCGGGTCGCTGCCAGCTGCTCAGCTACGAGATTCGCCTGGGCAGAATCGGTGACCTCGATCAAGATCGCATCCGGCAGCTTGCTGTCGCGGAAGGAGTCAAAGAGATGCGGCATATCACGGAAGAACCGCTGGAGCTTGTCCAAGGCATCGTCCCGCGTCTCGATCTCCACGCTCTTCACGAAGCTGGTTTCCTCCAGGATCCTCGCAGCCTCTTCAGTATCGATCTCTGGATCGACGAAGACTTTGATCTTCACCTGATCATTCAGATAACGGATCACATCATCGACGCCTGCAGCGAGCAGCACCATCGCCCCGGTGAGCGTCAGCGAGATGAAGATCAGCAGGATCGTCGCGATCGCTGCGCCGGCATTGCGCCGGATGCCGTCCTGAACGTCGCGCAGATAGTAGCTGAGTACCGTACCGCCTGTGCGCGGCAGTCTGGATACACGCTGCACGGCTGCTGCCGGTGCCCGTTTAGGCATGTCCATCTTGGGTCCGTCCATTCTCTCAATCTTCATTCTTCTACTCGCCCCTCTCTGACATAGAGCGTCCGTGCTTGATACTTGTGCGACAGCTCCTCGGCATGGGTGACGATGAACATGGTGATGCCCTCTTCTTCGTTTAGTTGTTTGAGCAGATCTAAGATCTTCTCTGCGTTGGCAGGATCAAGGTTGCCCGTCGGTTCATCGGCCAGCAGCACCTTCGGTTTGTTCAGCAGGGCCCGCGCGATCGCCACCCGCTGCTGTTCTCCGCCGGAGAGCTCGTGGGGGTAGCGGTCTTGCTTGCCGCTGAGGCCGACGCGGTGAAGCAGATTCAGCGTCTCCTGTTTGATCTCATCTTCTCTTCTGCCGATCACCTCCCCCGCCAAAGCGACATTCTCATAGACCGTCTTGCGGCCCAAGAGCTCGAAGGTTTGGAAGATCGTGCCGGCGATACGGCGGCTTTCATAACGGGCCAGCGAGCGCAGCGGTTTCCCGTCCAAGGTCACTTCGCCGCTGTAGTCTTCGATATCCCGATACAGGATCTTCAGCAGCGTGCTCTTGCCTGAACCGGAATCCCCTTTGAGGAAGACATATTCTCCCCGTTCAATGCGAAAATTCACATCCCTTAACACCGGCACCTGACGATAGGATTTCTCGACATGCTTCATCTCGATCATCCGCTGCTCTCCCTCTTTCGACGATTTCAACATGTTCTTGCTAGATTCATGATGATTCCGTGATAGATTCCACCGGGATGAATGCAACAAAAAAAGTGCCATACAATTCTTTCAATCCTTTCAAAAGAATTGTATAGCACTTTGTGGAAAATTGGAAGACTTTTGATTGATTTTAGTCACATTTTGCCGGCGGATTTCCATGATCCGAGTCGAGATTGATCTTCTCGGACAGCGATTCTTTGATGACGGACACGACCATCTGCAGCAGATAGTTGATGTCCGCTTGCGTCTGTTGGAACTGTGCAACGATCGGAATTTGATCAAGTTCGTCCTGCAGTTCTTCGATCTCCTTCTCGATTTTTCGCACCATCTGCTCATTTTTGAACGTGGTTTCGAAGGCGACTAGTTCCTTTTGTTTTTTCTTGATCAATTTAATTATCGATTGGACGCGTTCGTTCTCTTGAATCTGTTTCTCCGCCTTGCGGTAGATGGCCACTTCCTCGGAAGCAGCAATCACATCTGCCAGCTCCTGCGCCTTTTTCATGATGTCGCCGCGGACATAGAGGTCGCGGACATGAACCAATTTCAATTCTTGTGCTTGTTCAGACATGGGATACACTCCTTCTATTCAGCGCTGGCCGCTCACGCTTCCAAAGCGTGGACCGCTGCGATTTCACCTTTGAACAACCAGGTCTGAACCTCGGTGATCTTGACATCGATGAATTGACCTGTAAGCGAAGCCGGTCCCTTGAAATGAACGAGTTTGTTCGTTCTGGTGCGGCCGGAAAGGAATTCGGGATTGTTCTTGCTGACGCCTTCGACGAGCACTTCTACCGTCTGACCGCTCAGCTTCATGTTGTCCTTCAGACTGAGTTCAGCGACCAATTCATTCAAGCGATTCAAGCGCTCTTTCTTCACTTCCATCGGCACATCATCGGCCATCTTGGCTGCTGGCGTGCCCTCACGCGGAGAGTAGATGAAGGTAAAGGCTGAAGCGAACTCTGCTTCGCGCACCAGAGACATCGTCTCCTCGAACTGCGCATCGGTCTCGCCTGGGAAGCCCACGATGATGTCCGTTGTTAAGACCACGTTCGGAATCGCTTCTTTGATCTTGCGCACCAGCTCAAGATAGGACTCCCTCGTATACTTGCGGCTCATCTTCTTCAGGATCTCATTGCTTCCCGACTGCACAGGCAGGTGGATATGTTCGACCATATTGCCGCCGCGGGCCAGCACTTCGATCAGCTTATCATCGAAATCGCGCGGATGGGAAGTCGTGAACCGCACACGCGGAATATCGATCTTCTGAATATCCGCCATCAGATCGGCAAAGCGGTAGTCGATATCCTCGAAATCCTTGCCGTAGGCATTCACGTTCTGGCCAAGCAGCGTGATCTCCTTGTATCCTTGGCGAGCCAGCTCGCGTACCTCCGCGATTACGTCCGCCGGCCTCCGGCTGCGCTCCTTCCCTCTCGTATAAGGAACGATGCAGTACGTGCAGAACTTATCGCAGCCGTACATGATGTTCACCCATGCTTTCAAACCGGCGCGCTTCTTCGGCAGGTTCTCGATGATGTCGCCTTCCTTCGACCAGACTTCGACAACCATCTCCTTGGCGAACACCGCTTCGCGAAGCAGCTCCGGCAAGCGATGGATATTATGGGTGCCGAAGATCAGATCAACGTACTGATGTCTGGTCAAGATGCGATTGACCACGCCTTCCTCTTGCGACATGCAGCCGCATACGCCGAGGATGAGATCGGGCTTTTCCTTCTTCAGCGATTTGAGATGACCGAGTTCGCCGAACACCCTGTCTTCCGCATTTTCACGAACCGCACAGGTGTTCAGCAAGATGACATCCGCTTCCTCCCGGTTATCGGTCCAAGTGTAGCCCATCTCCTCGAGCATGCCCATCATCATCTCGCTGTCATGCTCGTTCATCTGACAACCGTAAGTTTGGATATGATAGAATTTGCCCTTGCCCATAGATTTAAGATCATCAGCGATCTTAAAATCATAATGAACACGAACATCCTCCTTACCGCGTCTCTTCGCGTCTCGGTAGGATGGCGGTTGAAAATATATCGAATAGTCCTTTGCAGGTTTCTTACGATCCGTCACACTGCGCACATCCTTTCTCTCGCAAACCTTTCACCATTATAGCACCACTGTGTGAATAAGATCAATTTCTAGCTTACACCAGCAAGGAAGCCGCAGTGCAACGGGTTCTGTGCGTAATTACGCTGAGATTGCAGCTCTGATCCAAAGAGCTGACCAGCAGGTCCGGCAGATCCTCTCACTGCTGCGATTATTCGTCGAGGATGATCGCTTCCCCGCCGTTTTTGACGCCGGCAGCATTGGCCTCATCCGTATCGATATGCATGTCCAAAGCGAATTGGTCGGAGACACGCGCGATGACATCTTCAAAGATGAGCGGGCGTTCACCGATGACTCTGACGCGCAGCTTCTGCTTGTCTTCGATGCCCCACTTCTTCGCATCCTCCGTATGGAAGTGGATATGGCGCGCTGCGACGATCACTCCTTCTTCAATCTCTACTTCACCGGCAGGTCCGATGATCTTCACGCCCGGCGTGCCGGCGATATCTCCGGATTCACGCACCGGTGCTGGAATGCCCAAAGCATAGGAATCCGTACGCGAAATTTCAAGCTGCGTCTTGCTCCGTGCAGGACCAAGAATACGAACTTTGTCGAATCTGCCCTTAGGACCGACAACGGCGACGGTTTCTTCTGCAGCATATTGCCCCGGCTGCGAGAGGTCTTTCAAGACCTTGAGTTCATAGCCCTTGCCAAACAGAATCTCAATATGTTCTTGAGAAAGATGGATATGTCTTGCCGATACGCCTACTGGTACTTTTTTCATAAACGATCACTTTCCTTTCTAAGTTCGATGGCATAAAAAGTATAGTATCATCATGCGTTATACAATTATAATTATACGCCAATAAATCATTATAAGCCAAAAACAAACAAGCGGCATACGGTCTTACCCGTTGCCGCCGGATGTTCATAAATTTATCTAAATTCCACCATCAATTCTTCAAAATCTTCCTCTGTTAATCTGATATCCTGATTGACAAGGGGTTCTTTCTTGAAACCCGGTACGAGATCTTCATAGGACTTGCGTGATGTATCTTGATAGATCAAGCCTGTCAGCAGCCCGTTCGTCTCCATGATCTTGCTCATCGCCATTACCCGGTTGGACGGGTCATAGTCCTCGAATTCGGCGAGATCAACGATATTCTCCTTGAACCAATCGTAGGTATTGATCTTGTTGAAGGTGACGCAAGGGCTGAATACGTTGATAAAGGCGAATCCTTCGTGTTTGATCCCCTGTTCGATCAGCTCTGTCAGCTGTTTGAGATTGCTGGAAAAAGACTGGGCAACGAAGGTTGCGCCGGCAGCCATCGCGATCTCAAGGGGCGAAAGCGGGGATTCCACGGAGCCCTCCGGAGTCGACTTCGTCTTGAAACCGAAGGCGCTGCGCGGTGAAGTTTGACCCTTCGTCAAACCATAGATCTGATTATCCATCACGATGTAAGTAATATTCACATTGCGCCGAATCGCATGAATCGTATGCCCCATCCCGATGGCAAAGCCGTCCCCGTCACCGCCGGAGGCGATGACCGTCAGATCACGGTTAGCCAGCTTCAATCCCTGAGCGATGGGCAGAGCGCGTCCATGGATGCCATGGAAACCATAGCAGTTGATGTAACCGGAGATGCGGCCGGAGCAGCCGATACCGGACACAATGGCCAGATTCTCCGGCTCTAAGCCTGCATTGGCCGCTGCCCTTTGGATCGCAGCCTGTACGGAGAAGTCCCCGCATCCCGGGCACCAGTTCGGCTTGACATTATTGCGGAAGTCTTTAAACGTAGCCATCTTAGATCAGCTCCTTACAAGCATGGTACAGTTCAGAAGGCAGGAACGGATTGCCGTCATACTTTAAGATATTGCGAATCTTCTCATGTGATCCGACATGTAATTTGATCTGATCAGCCAGCTGACCGGTGGCATTGTTCTCGACAACGGCGATGACCTTCGCCTTCTCGATATATGGTCTAAGTTCTTCTGCCGGGAACGGGCAGATCTGGCGAATCGTGATATGATTCGTCTTCGCATCGAGCCGGCTGCGCGCCTCATCGATCGTTCCGCCCGTGGATCCCATGCCGATGATCAGGAGATCCGGTTCTTCATGCGGCGCGTCTATCTTGATCGCATCGGTGATGCGCAGGTTCTTCAGCTTCTTCAGACGCTTCTCCATCATCTTCTTGCGGTTCACATGATTCTCAGAAGGCCTGCCTTCCTGGTCATGTTCGACACCTGTAACATGATGCAGACCATGCTTGTCGCCGGGGAGAACACGCGGCGATATCCCGTCCTCTGTGAATTCATACCGCTTGAACAGCTCATTGGCAGCAAGCGGCGGAAGGTCCCTTAACAATTTACCGCGTTCAATCTTTACCCGGCTGAAGTCAAGTTTCTCAGCCGACTGCTTGCCCAGAGACAATTGCAGATCTGTCATGATGATGACCGGGCATTGGTACTTCTCTGCGATATTGAAGGCTTCCACTGTATCATAGAAGCATTCCTCGATCGTGCTCGGAGCGATCACGACTTTCGGGATCTCTCCATGTGTGCCGTATACAAGCGCATTCAAATCACTCTGCTCTTGCTTCGTCGGCAGTCCCGTACTCGGGCCGCCGCGCTGTGTATCGACGATGACGATGGGCGTCTCCGTCATGCCGGCAAGGCCGATCGCTTCCATCATCAGCGACAATCCCGGACCGGCGGAAGCCGTCATCGCCCTGACACCGCCGTAGTTGGCGCCGATCGCCATCGTCACTGCAGCGATCTCATCCTCCGTCTGCACGACGGTGCCGCCGTACTTCGGCAGTTTCCTGATCAGGTACTCCATAATCTCGGAAGCCGGTGTAATCGGATAAGCTGCCATAATCCGACATCCGGCTGCAAGCGCTCCCAGTCCAATGGCGTCGTTGCCGATCATGAACAGCCTCTCCGCCCCGTCCCCCGGTGCCAAACGGAACTCTTCCAGCGGACCGCCCGTCAACTCTAAGATGTACTGCGCGCCCCGCGATACCGCTTCCACGTTTTTCTCAACAACAGCAGGTCCTTTGCGTCCAAACTCCTCTTCCACGACTTCCTTGATGACATCAATCGACAAACCCAGCAAAGCAGCAGATGCCCCCGTAGCCACCATGTTCTTCATCAGCGAAGTGCCAAGCTCCTCCGCGATGCCGGTGAAGGGTACAGCATACAACTTCGCAGACAGGTTTTCAGGAATGGTCGGGTTAAACTTTGCATCCGCAATAATAATTCCGCCTTCCCTTAATTCATGCGCGTTCAGATCGATCGTTTCCTGATCGAACGCAACCAGAATGTCCAGGTCGTCGGAGATCGCGCGGATTGGATAGGTGCTGATGCGAATCTTGTTGTTGGTATGACCGCCCTTAATCCGAGAAGAGAAATGACGATAACCGTACAGATAATAGCCTAGACGGTTAAGGGCTGTCGAGAAAATTCTGTCCGTGCTTTCCAAGCCTTCCCCTTGTTGTCCCCCGATCTTCCATGATAGCTGGCTGATCATGCAAGTTCATCTCCTAGAATTATTTTAATTTTAGTCTCTATCTCACCTTAAATATATGATTAGAGTATGGAAAAAGCAAGGGGTGGATAGATAGCTATTTTAGATTGAATCGATGTCGAATTGAGATCGATTAAATCGACATGCTTCGCGGTTTTCGGCCATATGAGAGGTGCCGAATAAATAAGAGATGAACCGAAGTTCATCCCTCTTATTCCGGCAAGTTGGCCTCGAGAAACCGCCGCCAATTTTGATGCAGAAATTTCTCAACTTGTTCGCTGCTGTAATGTTTGTGCAAGGCTTCAGTCAACTTCACATATTGTCCTGGATGAGTCAGTCCGTGTAGATATTCATCGATGCCGTCGAAATCCGAGCCAAAGCCGACATGATCTTCCCCTCCCAAGGAACATACGTGGTCAAGATGCTTCAGCACATCAGCGATCCCCTGCCCGCCGCCGATAAAATCCGGGACGAAGGTAATGCCGATGCATCCGCCGCGAACGATCACCGCTTGGATCTGCTCATCGCTTAGATTGCGAGGATGACCGGTGACCGCTGCTGCGTTGGAATGAGATGCGATGACCGGCCGCTTGCCAAACTCCAGCACCTCCCAGAATCCCGGCTCATTCAGGTGAGAGATGTCGATGATCATCCCGATCTCATCACAGCGGGCCACAAGTTCTCTTCCCTTAAGCGTAAGTCCCGCCCTCCTCTCCTCCAACACGCCGTCCGCCGCCCAGTTCGCATAGTTCCATGTCAGCCCGAGACAGCGCACACCCAGATCATAAGCCCGCTGCAAGTATTCCAGGCTGCCCATCAGTCCTTCTGCGCCTTCGAGGGTGAGGAGAGCGCCGATTCCGCCTTCCCGCTCTGCGCGGCTGAGGTCCTCACGGCTCTTGACGAAGACCATCTTCGGCCGGCTTAAGATCGAAGTGTGGAAGGCATGCACCGCTTCTTCTACCATCTCGAAGGTCGGCACCCGGTCCTCCGGCAGGAAGATGGCAAAGGCTTGCAGTCCGATCCCGCCCTCCACCAGCCGTTCATAGGTCACATCCAAGGTCTTGTCATCCGAGAAACTGAGTCTCGGCTCCAGCAGCATCTTATATAACACATCGCAATGCAGATCATAGATTCGCATGGGATCCCTCCGTAATTTCTTTGATGTTATCGCTGATCAAATGACATAAAAAAACCTGTTTACAACCGTAAACAGGTCGATGGATTATCTTCCACTCATACTTTATCTAGGTTCTACGATGAGCTTGATCGCTGTGCGATCTTCCCCGTCAATGACGATATCAGTGAAGGCAGGAATACAGATCAGGTCAACTCCACTAGGCGCTACAAATCCTCTTGCGATAGCGACTGCCTTTATCGCTTGATTAAGCGCACCTGCACCGATCGCCTGTAATTCAGCGGCGCCGCGTTCACGCAGAACGCCAGCAAGTGCACCAGCCACCGAGTTTGGGTTGGACTTTGCAGAAACTTTTAATACTTCCATGAACAGTACCTCCTCGGGAACGATGATGATTCCTGTAGTAATACTTATTCGAGAGAAGCAAAAAAATTCCTTCATTCCAGCGCCCGATTAATCGAAATATTTTGACACTTTGTTGGTTTTCAGTATGATTCGAACATCAGTTCATCCTCATACTGGCGAATGAGCTTGATCGCCTGCGCTTTGCCCGATGCCTCGTCAATTTCTATATATACACCATGGAACTGCCACTTTCCTTCATCCACCGTAAAACGTACGGGCAGCTGCGTAAGAAATTTCTGCAGAATGGGCTGTTTCTGCATGCCCAAGATTCCCTCATAGGAACCAACCATCCCGACATCGGTCACATAGGCGGTACCATTCGGAAGAATGCGTTCATCATGGGTCTGCACATGGGTATGGGTGCCCAGCACAACGGATACACGGCCGTCCAGATACCAGCCAAGTGCGATTTTCTCAGAGGTCGCTTCCGCATGGAAATCCACCAGGATGCACTTGTGCTTCTTCTTAATCTCTTCTTCCAGCAAAAGATCCATCAAGCGGAACGGGTCCTCCAAAGGCGGCAGATAGGTGCGGCCCTGCAGATTGACGATCACGAGTTCCTTGCCGTTGGCGCTGATGACTGTATATCCTCTTCCCGGTGTGCCCTTGGGATAATTCGCGGGTCTTATGATCCGCGGCTCCTCATCGATAAAGTCGAAGATCTCTCTTTGATCCCATGCGTGATTGCCCAGGGTCAAACCGTGTATGCCTGCCTCGAACAATTCATGGGCGACCGCCTGCGTCAACCCTCGGCCCCCGGCTGCATTCTCGCCGTTAGCGATAATGATATCCGGATTATACTTCTGTTTCAACAGGGGCAGGTATTGTTTAACGGCTCTGCGTCCTGATCTACCGACGATATCTCCAATAAACAGAACTTTGATCGTACTTCCTCCTATCTATTCTACGAGAAGAAAAGTGGCCGAATCAGCCACTTTCCCCCAATTACTTAGCGTATTCAACTGCTCTTGTCTCGCGGATCACCGTAACCTTAATATGTCCAGGATAATCGAGTTCGCTCTCGATCTTCTTGGAGATCTCACGCGCAAGACGGACGCTTTCCGCATCATCGATGCGGTCAGGATACACCATAACGCGAACTTCCCGACCGGCTTGGATCGCGAAGGATTTCTCGACGCCTTCGAAGGAGTCGCAGATCTCTTCGAGCTTCTCCAAGCGTCTGATGTAAGTTTCCAGCGTCTCCCGTCTTGCTCCGGGGCGAGCCGCAGACAGAGCGTCAGCTGCTCCTACCAGCGTAGCGATCACGGATGTTGGTTCCGTGTCCCCGTGGTGGGAAGCGATGCTGTTAATCACGACAGGATGTTCTTTATATTTTTTGGCCAGTTCTACACCGATCTCGACATGGGAGCCTTCCACTTCATGATCCAGCGCCTTGCCGATATCGTGAAGAAGACCGGCACGTTTCGCCAATGTAATATCTTCTCCCAATTCAGCTGCCATTAAACCTGCCAAGTATGCGACTTCCATCGAGTGCTTTAACACGTTCTGACCGTAGCTTGTCCGGAACTTCAACCGTCCCAGTATCTTGATAAGATCTGGATGCAGTCCGTGCACACCGACTTCGAAGGTGCATTGCTCACCGTATTCACGGATGCGTTCATCGATTTCCTTGCGGGATTTCTCCACCATCTCTTCAATCCGCGCTGGATGAATCCGGCCGTCCGCCACCAGCTTCTCCAGAGAAGTTCTGGCGATCTCGCGGCGAATCGGATCAAATCCAGACAGGATCACAGCTTCTGGAGTATCATCGATGATGAGATCAATGCCGGTAAGCGTCTCGAGTGCACGGATGTTACGTCCCTCACGACCGATGATTCGTCCCTTCATTTCTTCGTTCGGCAGCGTAACGACGGATACGGTCGTCTCAGCCACATGATCCGCTGCACATCTTTGAATCGCGAGCGCGATTATCTCTCTCGCACGTTTGTCGGCTTCTTCTTTTGCTTGCTGTTCGATATCTTTGATCATCTGCGCAGCATCATGGCGAACTTCCTTCTCAACGTTGGAGAGGATGATCTGCTTCGCCTCTTCCATCGTCAAGCCGGATACACGTTCCAGTTCGCGCACCTGTTGTTGCAAGATCTGATCGATCTGCGCCTGGGTTTCTTCGATTTGCTTTTCTTTGTTGGTGAGCTTCTCTTCTCTGCGCTCTAAAGATTCTAATTTTTTATCCAGCGTTTCCTCTTTTTGCAATAAACGGCGTTCTTGTCGGCCGATTTCGTTGCGTCGTTCACGAATGTCCTTCTCAGCTTCGGTTCTCAGCTTATGGATTTCATCCTTCGCTTCCAGAACCATTTCCTTCTTCAGTGCCTCGGCGTCCTTCGCTGCATCCTCCAAGATGCGCTGCGCCGCTTCTTCCGCACTGGAAATCTTAGCCTCAGCAAGAGACTTGCGGATAAAATAACCAATCCCAAAGCCTAGAGCTACACCAACGAGTGCTGCGATGATTCCAACAACAGTAGTGGGCATACTGTTTCACCTCCTCGTTGAGGACACCATGGGTCGCTTGGGATTTTCGGTTGTTCTGGAATAGTCAGTCCGTACATTTACCAATCTTCACAAGTCATACATACCGGCAAGAGCCGTCTTACATTCGAGCTTATGGTCAAGCTTACTTGGGGCGATGGTATCAATTGGCGGAATGTAGTCGCAGAATAGAGAGACTGCGAATATACCATCTTATTTATTGTATATTTTGTAAAATGAAATTGTCAAGGAGCAGACAGCGTAATCTTCGATAATATTCACAATAAACGCCTCAATCGTTCCATATCCTCCAAGAATCCTCCAGCAAGTGCCAGAATAGCTTCAAAAATCCTTGTGAATTCTCGGGACTATTAAGTTCAGGCGGATGCTATACGTGAGACAACAATAGGTGTTGTCTCAGACCGCAGCCAGCAGATTCTATCCGTGAGACAACACGATCTGTCGGTTCAGGTTATTCCCACTCTTCGTATGAATCGGACTCGACCTGATTCCGTTCCTGCTCCGCACATTCGTTCACCACTTTACGCACAATATCTGCAGGAAACCCCCTTCGCATCAGATAACCAGCTGTCTTATGCCTACGGACCATGCGTTCGCCTTTGGTTTGCCGCCATTTTTTGAGTCCTAGATGAAGGGCTTGCTCGTATTCCGTCTCATCGTCCAATGCGTTGAGCGCAGCATCGATATGCTCCTTCGCCACCCCTTTTTGCATCAGTTCATGGCGAATTAGATTCCTTCCCTTCTTCTGTGCGCGCACGCGCTGTTCCAGCCACTGTTCTGCAAAAAGACGGTCATTCAACAATTCCAGCTTGCGCAGCTTCTCTGTTACCGCCTCGATAACATCTTCTTGTTCGAATCCCGCTCGCCGTAATTTGTTCACGATCTCCTGCTCGGTATGCGGTCTACCCGCGAGCCAGCGGAGCGCCCTGTCCATCGCTTCATTGATACGTTCTTCCTGTTCAAGCCGAGCCAAATCCGCAGCATCCAGTTTCCGTCCTTTAAGCAGTTGCATCGTCACCAACGTATCTTCATGCACCGTATAGGCGAACTCTCCGTTCAGATAGATATCATAATGCCCGGCCTTCCTGAGATGCTGTTCGACCCGCGTAATCTCGTACTCTGTTTGATCTTCCTGCGGCAGTTCGCTGCGCAGATCTGCCATGTCAGCTTTCATGCCATGAGATTTTCCCATTCCAGCTTTCAAACGATCTCCCATGAACCTTGTATTGTCCATCGGCCACTCCTTATTTCAGATCAATCACATAAAAATAAAAGGGAAGAAAGTCCGCAATCAACGCACCGAATCGGCATGCGTGCAGGCTGATTACGAACTTCTGCCCTTTACATTGTACTCTTATTCGCAGCAAATGAACAGGTTTTATTCGAGTTCCAGTTCATCTGCAAATTCTTCAGCGTCATCGCCGGCACTGAAGGTCGCCGAAATCCCTTTGATCGTGGTCACTTCGCGGATGCGACTCTCGATGAGTTGAGCGATGTCTGGATTATCCTTTAAGTATTGCTTCGCGTTCTCACGCCCTTGACCGAGTCGTTCTCCATCAAAAGAGTACCACGCGCCGCTCTTCTGCACGATATCGAGATCCGTGCCGATATCAATGATGCTGCCCTCACGGGAAATTCCTTCCCCGTACATGATGTCAACTTCAGCTTGTTTGAACGGAGGCGCCACCTTGTTCTTAACAACCTTGATGCGAGTCCGGTTGCCGATCACTTCGCTGCCTTGTTTGATCGACTCCACTCTTCTTACCTCAAGACGAACGGAAGAATAGAACTTCAGAGCGCGGCCCCCCGGCGTCGTCTCGGGATTGCCGAACATGATGCCGACCTTCTCTCGCAGCTGGTTAATGAAGATGGCGATGGTCTTCGACTTGCTGATCGCACCCGACAGCTTACGCAGCGCTTGGGACATCAGGCGCGCCTGCAAGCCGACATGGGAATCTCCCATATCCCCCTCGATCTCAGCCTTCGGTACGAGTGCGGCAACGGAGTCGATCACGATGATGTCGATCGCACCGCTTCGTACGAGTGCCTCTGCGATCTCCAAAGCCTGTTCTCCGGTATCCGGCTGAGAGAGCAGCAATTCATCGATATTCACGCCCAAATTGCGAGCGTATAACGGATCCAACGCGTGCTCCGCATCGATGAAGGCTGCTTGTCCGCCAACTTTCTGCACTTCTGCGATCGCATGCAAAGCGACCGTCGTCTTACCGGAGGATTCCGGTCCATAGATCTCAATGATCCGCCCGCGGGGGAAACCTCCAACGCCGAGGGCTATATCCAGTGCCAACGCACCGCTGGACACCGTTTCTACCTGCATTTGAGCGTTCTCGCCCAGTTTCATAATAGATCCTTTACCGAATTGTTTCTCAATCTGGCGCAATGCCATCTCTAATGCAGCTTGACGATCTGTCACAAGCTCACTTCCCTTTTCTATCAATTATACGTATATGATACCGTCTTTCTCGGTCCTTGCCAAGTACTTTTCGAACATACATTCGGTTTATTAAATCATATGCACCTTGAATGCGTGTCTGTGGCTGGTGTGTGACAGGAACTGATGATATGCATAAGTGATATGCATATGTATGTGAATCAGCGCGCATGGGATGGTATCGGCTAAGGCGTATATATGTCTATGTTCGCTGATCTGTCGATGTGGGTCAGCGATCGATGCTTCGGTTGTATGCATATCAGTTGACGCAAATCAGTATCCGTCGAAGGAGATCAGTGAAATGTCTATCATTTGAACCCAGATAAGTTGAGCGTATGTTGGTTGTATAGAACAAACAGTTGCCGGCAACAAAAAAACCGCAGCATCTGGCGAGCAGTTGCTACGGTTCTTCCGCTAAGTTTGATTATATCATACAGAAATTTCAATAGACAAGAAGTTTTATGTACATTTTTGTGTTTGTTGTATAGCGATGCTATGACGATCTTATTTTCGTTCCGCATAGAGGCCCGCGCTCTTCCGCAAGCAGATATAACGGATTTTGCAATCTTAACACGTGGTCACGTCTGTCTGCACACTGAAACGGCATAATTTGTCGGCTCACGACTGAGTCGCGCCAGTACGCACACTGTATCGACACATTTTAGCGTCTCACGACTCGGTCACACCTGTCTGCAGTGACCCATCGTATTCGTCCGTATTAGCATCGATCATCCTAAACCGATCATCCTAAATGATGCCTCAATCACCCGCCCCGGCCGCTCCCTCTTTCAAATGCTGCCAAAGACGATAGAGCACCGACTTCGCCGCACGCAGCCGAATCATCTCGCGATCCCCGGCGAGCCGCAGGGCATAGGAGCAGACTCCCGCCTCGCCGGCTACTGCGATGAATACGGTGCCCGGCGATTTACCTTCGGATGGCCCCGGCCCGGCAACGCCGGTAACCGCAACTGCCCAATCTGTATGGAAGGCCCGCCTTGCCCCGAGCGCCATCTCCTCAGCGGTCTCTGAGCTGATCGTACCGTGCTTCGCGATGGTCTCCTCGCTTACGCCAAGTTGTTCGTGCTTCGCGCGAGCGGAATAGCTGATCACTCCACCTGCGTATACTTGCGAACTTCCCGGTATACTGGTAAGCAATTGTCCGACTAATCCGCCGGTGCAGCTTTCCGCAGCGGCTACCGTTTGTCCAGTTTGCTGCAACCATTCAACGACGGCCTGTTCTAAGGGAATATCCCGCTCCGCATAAAGATAACGACCGACGCGGCCTGCGATCGCTTCGATCGTCGGCTGCAGCTTTGCTTCGGCTTTTTCTTGACTTGGCGCCTTCGTAGACAGCCTAACAGCCACTTCCCCATCTTTCGCATATGGTGCGATCGTTGGATCCGTCTGCCCATCGATGAGATCGATCAACTCCTGTTCCAAAGCTGATTCGCCGATTCCTGAGAACTTTAAGGTGATCGAATACAAAGCTTCTGCCGATCCGTTCCGCGACTGGATCCATGGAACTGCATACCGCTCGAACATCACCTTCATCTCGCGCGGCGGTCCAGGCAGCAGCAGCCAATGCTTTCCTTCATGGGTTAGAGCAACGCCGACAGCCATACCGTTGTCGTTCGGGAGAACATCTGCTTCGGATAATATCATCGCTTGCCGAGCATTATTATCCGTCATGGTTAAGCCGCGAACAGCATAATATTCGGCAATCGATTCCAAGGTCGGCTCATGCATCAATAATTTGCGCCCCGTATATTCAGCCAGTACTTCCTTGGTGATATCATCCTGTGTCGGTCCCAGCCCGCCAGTAACGACGATGAGATCAGAACGGGCTGCCGCCGTCTGAAAGGCAGCGTTAATCCGCCCTGGATTATCACCAACGACGGTATGATAATAAACATCAGCACCGATGGCATTTAGTTGCTGCGAGAGATATTGGGCGTTGGTATTTACGATCTGGCCCAACAGAAGTTCTGTTCCGATCGCGATAATCTCCGCTTTCAAAGTCGCTGCACCTCTTCACTGCCGAAGCAAAGTATCACATATCACACCTTCTAACCCATCTTAATCTGATCCGTCTATGTGATCCATCTTCATGATCTATCCATTGATTCAAGCCTTGCTCCCAACTTTTGTTCCAATATCTTTCGCACAACAACATCTTGTGTTCCAGCATCTATTTCCTTAATCGAACAGATCCAGTCCCGCACCGCAAACCGCTTCTATTCCGCTATTGCGCTTATCAGCTGCACATACTGCGAGGCAGCTTACTCGATCGGGATAAGATCTCGATTTTTCACGAAATAGTCAATGCCCGAATAGATCGTGATCACCGCCATTACCCAGCTCGCGATGACATCGAATGGGAAGTTGATGAAATGGAACGGAAAGTTGTTGATCAATAAGAAAATAATCGCCGTGATCTGAACGGCCGTCTTCCACTTGCCCCACTTGCTGGCGGCCAGAACTTTGCCTTCTAAGAGGGCGATCTGGCGCAAGCCGGTTACCGCGAATTCGCGGCTGATGATCACGACGGCGATCCACGCATCCAGCTTGCCCATCTCGACGAGCGAGATCAAGACAGCCGCGACGAGCAGCTTGTCAGCCAACGGATCCAAGAGCTTGCCGAGGTTTGTGACCAGCTTATGCTTACGTGCTAGATAGCCGTCGATCCCATCGGTGCTCGCTGCGATGATGAAAATCAGCGCAGCGATAATCTGATTGTATGTAATCTGGAACGTTTCGATGCGAATCGGCGGCAGCTGCAGATTCACGAGCAGGAAGAACATGATCAGCGGCACCAGGAAGATCCGCGCTATCGTTATTTTATTCGCTATATTCATCCGATCCCAACCCCCGACAAGTCAAAATCATAAGCATGCGTGATATGTACAGGTATGATCGTGCCGATCTCGGCATGATCCGTCTTAACATATACCTCACCATCGATCTCCGGCGCATCATACTGTGTCCGGTCTATATAGACATCGCTGCGCCCATCATATTGCTCGATCATCACATCGAGGACTTGACCAACTTTACGGCTGTTGATCTCTCCCGCGATGGTTCTCTGCAGTTCCATAAGATAGGCTGCACGATATTCCTTCACCTCTACAGGCAGTTGATCTGACAGTCTGGCCGCCGGTGTATCCTCTTCCTGCGAGTAGGTGAACACACCCAAGCGATCGAACTGCATCTCCTCAACAAACTCGCACAGCCGCTGGAAGTCCGCTTCCGTCTCCCCCGGGAAACCGACGATCAACGAAGTCCGATAAGCCCGACATGATCTCCGAATCGACGAGGTTCTTCTCACAACCAAGCGTTACAACCTTTACTCGTTCAGTCATGGTTTCATTCCTCCTGTTTCCAAGTACGGATGTGATCTAAGTTCATATAGATGAGCCTAGATTTCACCGTCATTAAATGGACAAATGCCCCTAAACAAGGGGCTTCCATGCCCCATAAACCTGAACGAACGTTTCCTGTCCTCAATCGTTTCATCCTCGACCATATTCAGCCTCGACCGCCGCCAATACGACTCTTTATTACCAGCCAAAACCTCACAGATCCCTAGGACTATCTCAGGTTAACAAACTGAACATCTACGGGCAGATCGGCTTCCCTGCACATCGCCATCACTCGCTGAAGATCGTCCTTGCTCTTGCCGGACACGCGAATCTGATCTCCTTGAATCTGACTTTTCACCTTCAGCTTAGAATCGCGGATCATCGTGTTGATCACTTTCGCCGTTTCCTTGTCGATGCCTTGTTTGATCGTGATCGTCTGTCTTACCGTCCCGCCCGCAGCCGGCTCCATCTTGCCGTATTCGAGGCTTTTCAAGGAGATCCCGCGTCTGACGAGCTTGGATTGTAAGACATCGATGACGGCATTCAGCTTGTATTCATCGTCGGATATGACGATGACTTCGCTTTTCTCCTGCTTGATCTCACTCTTGCTTCCTCTAAAGTCATACCGGGTCTCAATCTCGCGCATCGCTTGATTGATCGCATTCGATAACTCCTGCAGATCCACCTTCGATACGATATCAAAAGAATATTCACTCATCCGTGATCTTCCTTTCTTGATTAAAGTCCACGTACAAATTATATCAAAAGTAATCCACTAAGGAAAAACCTGCACCATCTGCGGCCGCTTATTACACAAAAAGAGACTGCTGCCGAAGGCAAACAGCCTCTTGTTCAATGCGAAATCTTATTCCCGAGTCATCATTCTGACTTCTCAAGCTGGATCATGACATGGAACGAACCTTCCCTTTCGCTCGGTTTGAATTCGATGCCGTTCACCGTCAACTTGATCGTCTTCGCAAAACCGAGATGAAAGTGGCCGACTTCCTCGAATTCATAATCCTTTGCCTCTCCCGGCTTCAACATTCCGGTATCGATCTGATTCTGCCTGTACCCGCCGTCATAAATGGCATACCAACAGTCATTGCTCTCCGACTCCATGCGAATGTGAAGTTTGTCGACATGCTTCAGAACATAAAGATCCGCCCCGTTTTCGGTGCCTACTTTGGCCAGCACCGGCTCAGGCTGAGGTTCGGGTTCCGGCTGAAGAGGAATGGCGGGATCAGCGGAGGTGTCAGGTTCTATAACATGATCGCCGATGGTGCCGTCAGGATCTTCGGGCATCTCCTCTTTCTGAGTAATGGGGATATTCTCATCAATCTCGTTGCGAGGTTCGGCATTCTGATCAAGATAATAGTAGATGACGCCGACAACAACCGCAAGAAAACAGATGAAAACCAGCGTCGAAGCAAGCTTCGACCATTTCTCTGCGTTGATATTCTTGCGGCGGCGTGATTTTGTGTAGATCTCATTGTGGGTTTGGGAGTCGGGATCAGGCACCACATTGCGGTATAAGCGCATGACTTGCTCTGCATCAAGTCCTACGGTTTCAGCATAACTCTTAATAAATGCTCGAACATAGAAAGTTCCTGGAAGTACCTTGAAATCCCCTTTTTCGATCGCTTCTAGATACCGCTTGCGGATCTTCGTGATGTTCTCGACATCTTCCAGCGTCATTCCTTTCTCAAGTCGAGCTTCTCGCAGCAAATCTCCTAACTCCTTCACACTTTCACCTCCTAAAGCTCATATAATAGTTCATTTCCGTGTAAGCCACGATCGATCTAGATATCGGTTCCAAGTTATGAAAGCTGACATCCCAGGGATGATACCAAGAAATTCTGCATCATTCATCCGATAGAACGATGTTCCCCTAGGATCTCCAGTCCTATCCGCTTCAGCGCTTCTATGTAAGGATCAACCGCACAGGATTGATCCGAATATTCATTCTTCAGGTTCAGATCATAGAATCTGTGAACATTGAGATTCATAATCATAAGACCTATAAACTCATGCTTGCTATGAATCCAAAGAAGGATGATGGTTTGGGATAGTTTATGATCATAGACCCGTACCAAAGTCTTAATTAACACTCACCTTTATGAATGAGATTCTACAAAGTTCGTGGAATTCCTTCTCTAATCTACAAGAGGTTTAAAATTTCTAATAAAGGCAATGCCTTCCGGAAAGGAAGGCATCGCTGGACAAGCTTATTTCTGATCAACCAGCTTAACCATCAGCCTAGCAAGGGTTTTCCTTTCTTCCTCCGTACTGACATCCCACAGATCTTTGAGAAGGCGTTCCTCATTGTTCTGAGGGTCAACCTTCTTATCCAAAAATTCACCGATCTGGAAGGCGAGCTCTGAGATCGTCTCATCGCTCATGCCTACAGCTTGAGCTTGGTTCACTCGCTCTGCAAGGAAGGCCTTCCATTTCTCGAAGGTCTCAAGAACCGTATTCATACCAGTACCTCCTTGTACAAGAGTTTTGATGAACAGTCGTAATATTCGCAACTCTCGCCAAGAATATACCGGTATGCGTTGTTTTTTGGTGGTAAGCTGCAGAGACTGACCGTCTTAACTGCTTCCATCCCTTATGTTAACCATCCCCCGTTCGGACTGATGATCTGGCCGGTAATATAGCCCGATTCAGGCAAAGACAGAAAGTACACCAGTGCCGCAATTTCCTCTGGGCTCGCCAGGCGGCCGGCCGGAATCTCCTCCTTCAACGCCTCTAAGTCGTCGGTTTCCAGGTGCTGAAGCATCGAGGTATCCACCGCCCCGGGCGCCACAGCATTCACCGTCACGCCCGACGGTGCAAGCTCCTTCGCTAAGGCCTTCGTGAAGGCATTCAACCCTCCCTTGGCCGTTGAATACAGAACTTCGCAGGACGCGCCGGTTAGTCCCCAGATAGAGGATACATTGATGATTCGGCCGTACCGCTTGCTTACCATCTCCGGCATAAAAGCCTGCGTCATGAGGAAGACGCCTTTGAGATTGACGTTCATGACGTCATCCCATTCTTCTTCGGTTACATCGATCAGCATCCCGTAATGGGCGATGCCCGCATTGTTCACCAAGACGTCGGGCAGCATCCCGAGAGATTCCAGGTGTTGTTTCATCTGTACGATCTGCTGCTTTGATCTTAAATCCGCCGTCACCGTCACGGCCCGTGCACCGAGCTCTTCACATTGCCTGGCTGTTCGCTCAGCCTCCTCATGCGAGCGATTGTAATGGATGATGACATCCATCCCCTTGGCAGCGAAAGTTCGGGCGATGGCGGCTCCGATTCCCCTGCTCCCTCCTGTGACAAGTGCTGTATGATTCTTGCTGTGTTCAGCCACGTGTTTCCCCGCTTGTCACGATCGATACGGACATCCGATTCACAGCGAAGTGTTCCCGGATGCGCTTATTCACTTCATCAACGGTCAGGGCTTCATAGGTTGGGAGCAGTTGGAACCAATCGATGCCGCGGTATTTGTACTTCGTATATTCACTGACGATCGCCTCCGGCGAGTTCATCGAGCGCAGAAGCACGCCGATCCGCTTCCGCTTGCTGCGCTCGAAGGACGGCTCATCAACGCCTCGCTCGATATATCTTTGGATAAACTCCAGAATGCGTGTCGTCAGGCGGTCCGGATCCTTCGTATCGCCGCCGACTGCCGAATAGGCGAAGTCCGGATACAGATTAAACTCATGTCCAAAGTTATCCGTGATCAACCCTTCGTCATACAGTGTTTGATAACATTCGGAACTCGGACTGAACAGCACATCGAGCATCACGCGGCTTGCCGCTTCCGTCTTAAGCGGATCTTTGTTCGCTATACTGTTTACTTCTTTGAAGCCGATGAGGCACTTCGGCAAAGCAACAGGCAGCTGCGTGACCCTTCTGCTTTCAAGAACTTCTTCCGGTTCCGCTTCATAGAATCGCTTGATCCCGCCTTGCGGAGCAAAGGATTTCGCCGCTTGGTTGTCGCGGACCAGCTTGGCGATACGCTGTGGATCGACGCCGCCCGCAACGAAGACCATCATATTGCTCGGATGATAGAAGGCCTTGTGGCATGCAAGCAGCGTGTCGCGGTCGATCTGGCTGATCGATTCGATCGTTCCCGCGATATCGATGCGCACGGGGTGTTTCTGAAACAGCGCTTCGACCAATCCATAGTATAGACGCCAGTCCGGATGATCCTGGTACATCTTGATCTCTTGGCCGATGATGCCTTTCTCCTTATTCACGCTCTCCTCGGAAAAATACGGCCGCTGTACAAAATCAAGCAGCGTCTCCAGATTCTCTTCCACATGACTGGTTGCAGAAAACAGATAAGTCGTACGGTCAAAACTGGTGAAGGCATTCGCCGACGCCCCGCGTGAAGAAAACTTCGCGAACACATCGCCGTCCGGCTCTTCGAACATCTTGTGCTCCAGGAAATGCGCGACCCCGTCCGGCACGCGGATCGGTTCCCCGCCTTCCACCTGAAAATGGTTGTCGATCGATCCGTATCGCGTCGTAAATGTCGCATACGTCTTGCTGAAACCTTGTTTAGGGAGCACGTACAGTTCTAAGCCGTTGTCAAGCTGCTCAACATACAGTGTCTCGCGAACCGCTTCATAGTGAATCTGTTTCATTGCCCTGCCTCCCCGCCTTCATCGTTGCGTAAGAAATAGACGGTATCGAGTTCGACTTGCTTCGCAATCTCGACAACCGCCGCCGCATCCGCCGCCTGAATCTGATCGATCAACTCCTGTTTGCTGCGGGTTCTGCCGGATAACACCGTGTTAAAATGATACCCGATTTGCTCAAAAGCAGAATCATTCATCTCATGCAGAGTATTGATGATCATCGCCTTTGTTTTGTCCAATTCATCCTCTTCGAAACGCCCCTGCTTCAGATCCTCCAGCTGCTGACGGATGATCGCCTCTGCCTTCTCCTTATTCGCGATCTCGATCCCCGTCTGGATCGTCAAGATCCCTTTATGTCCGTCATAACGAGAAGAAGCATAATAAGCAAGGCTTTCTTTCTCCCGCACATGGATGAATAACTTGGAATGCGGATATCCGCCAAGGAGACCGTTATAAAGAAGGGCAGCCGGATAGGCATCGTCCCCGTATGTCACATAAGCACGCAGCCCCATGTTCAGTTTGCCCTGATTCACATCAAGCCGCTCGATTACTTCGCGGGGTTCGACCGCCTGGATTCTATCCCTCACCGGTTCATAGACAGAGAGCTTCGAGCGTTCCAGATCAAACTCCCTGCGGATAAGAGGTTCAACATCTTCCAAGGTCGTATTGCCTACGATATAGATATCGAAACAAGCTTGATCTAACAGCCTGCGGTAAGCATCATACAGCTGAGAAGCATCGATGCCATCCAGGTCATCGGCTATTCCAAGCGGCGATAAGCGATAGGGTTCATCCTTGCACATCTCCGCAATGCAGCGTTCCGCCGCATATTGAATCTTGTTGTTAACGATAGATGCAATCCGCTTGCGCAGCGTTTCCTTCTCAGCGCGCACATAGGATTCCTTGAATTTGCCGTCTTCAAGCACCGGGCGCAGCAAGGTATCCGCCATGAACTGGATGGCTTCCTGCAGCAGCGAATTCGATTCACTGCTGAGATAAGTGTCATCTACGATGTCCATGCGCAGGATGACGATCTGGTAGTTCCCCCGCTTCACGATATCGAAATTGAAGCCCGCGCCGTACAAGTCATCGAGCCGTTCACGAAACTGCTTCGTTTCCGGGAAGTTCACATTCCCCCGCCGGAGAACATAAGGAATAAGCGCCGTCGTCGTCACCGTATCCTCATTCAAAGGAACCCCCATGTAGACTGCAAGGGAATAGGTTTTGAACTGTTTCGACGGCAGCACGTGCAGACGCATGTGATTGACTTCAGCGCTGGCGAATGTTGGCATAGAGATCTCCTCCATTAACTTCCATTCTAACATACAAAAAAACGAATACCACCCTGCTTATGAGAGTCATATTCGCTTAGACCGGATTCCATACGAAAAAGTTTCTTGGCTCTAGATGGCTAGAACTTATCCTGAACTTATCCTGAACTCTGCTCACATACAGAAGATATGTTTGCCGATGCGCTTCACTTGCGGCCGGGACCAGATCCAAGCAGAGGTAGCGGTATCCGGATTAAAATAATAAACACAGCCGCCCGTCGGATCCCATCCGTTCAGCGCATCGCGCACCGCTTTCATCGCCTTTTCATCCGGCGTCAGCCAGATCTGCCCGTCGGCCACGGCGGTGAAAGCCCGCGGTTCGAAGATCACGCCGTAGATGGTATTCGGGAAATTGCTGGATTTAAGCCGGTTCAAGATCACAGCCGCGACGGCAACTTGACCTTCATAAGGCTCTCCCCGCGCCTCTCCGTAGACGGCATTCGCCATATAGCGCAGATCCGTCTCCGATAATCCAAGATGGCTCGAAGCGGTCATATTCAAGCTGCTTTGGTTCCCTTGCTGGGCAGACTTCGGCGGCGAAGCTGCATCATCCTGCCCAGGGCGCCAGGCTTTGGTCGCCTCCCACAGCTTCAACTTCGTCTTGCTGCCCGCGATCCCGTCAACTTTCATGCCGAAGGCGCTTTGGAAATGCTTGACCGACTGCAAGGTTTTATACCCGAAGATGCCGTCTACTTCTCCATGATAATAGCCGAGGTATTTGAGCCGGCCTTGCAGTTCACGCACATCACTGCCCGTGGAGCCGTACTTTATCGTCGCTTTGCTGAAGGTCGTCTCCGTCCGCCACAGATCGTAGAGGTTAAGTCCGCCTGCTGTGCACAATATGAAACTGATCAGGACCACGATAAGTCGTGTTCTATTATGCATGAGCGCTAACAGCCTCCCTTATCTCATCGAAACGATTGAGTTTAGTATGAGACAAGGGCCGAACTGCTATTCACTATTGAAGATTCACTAGTTATATCATGAACTGATGCGGCGCTGCTGATACTGTTCCATCGTCATCAGGACTTCACGCGGCTTGCTGCCCTCATATGGCCCGATGATGCCGTTCGCTTCCATCGCATCGATGAGACGTGCGGCCCTCGTATAGCCGATCCGCATTCGGCGCTGCAAGAGGGATACGGAAGCCTGCTTCGCCTCGATGACGATTTGCACCGCTTGATCATAGAGTTCGTCCTCATGTTCTTGTGCCTGTTCCTGCACTTCTTCGATCTCCGGAACAAGATCGGTGCGGTACTCAGCTTCGCCCTGCCTGCGGACAAAATCGCACAATGCTTCGACTTCCTGTTCGGTGAGGAAAGCGCCTTGGATGCGCAGCGGCTTGCTAGCGCCGACGGGCAGGAACAGCATATCCCCGCGGCCGAGCAGTTTCTCTGCACCGGCGCTGTCGAGGATCGTCCGCGAGTCGACCTGGGACGATACGCCGAAGGCGATCCGCGACGGAATATTCGCTTTGATCACCCCGGTGATCACATCCACCGACGGCCGCTGCGTAGCGATGATCAGATGGATGCCGGCGGCACGGGCCATCTGCGCAAGCCGCGTGATCGCTTCTTCCACATCGCCTGCAGCTACCATCATCAAGTCCGCCAACTCATCGACGATAACGACGATATAAGGAAGCGGCGCCTCGCTCTCGTCGCCGGAAGCGATTCGCTCCTGAATCAGCGCATTGTATCCCTCAATATTGCGCGTACCAGACTTAGAGAATAACTCATAGCGCTTCTCCATCTCAACGACGATCTTCTTAAGCGCGAGAGAAGCTCTGCGCGGATCGGTGACGACAGGGCTGAGCAGATGGGGGATGCCGTTGTATACATTCAGCTCCACCATCTTCGGGTCGACGAGCAGGAACTTAACTTCCGTAGGTTTGGCTTTGTATAGGATGCTCGTGATGATGCCATTAATGCATACAGACTTTCCGGAACCCGTCGCACCAGCTACCAAGAGGTGCGGCATCTTCGCGAGATTGGCGACGATTGCTTTGCCGCTGATATCCCTGCCCAGAGCAATCGACAGCTTCGAAGAAGATTCATGGAAGGCCGAGCTCTCCATCACTTCGCGCAGCGTGACGATCGAGATCTCATCGTTCGGCACCTCGATGCCGATCGCGGATTTGCCGGGGATCGGCGCCTCCATTCGGATATCCTTCGCTGCCAAGGCCAGGGCGATATCGTCGGTGAGATTGACGATCCGGCTGACCTTCACACCGATATCCGGCTGGATCTCATACCGCGTAACGGCCGGACCGCGCACGACTTCGAGGACCCTTGCACGCACGCCGAAGCTTTCCAGCGTCGCTTCCAGCTTGCGTGCATTCGCCATATAATCGGCCTGTCCCCCCTTGCCGCCCGGCGTGCTGGGTTTGTTCAACAAACTGAAGGGCGGCAGCTGATAAGGACGCTGCTGCTTCTCCGGCTTCGCGGAGATCTGCACGCGTATGCTGCCAGTTTCCGATGAAGCAGTCCCTTCTTCATCCTGCGCGTCTCCTTCCCGTGCAGGTTCGTCAGCGAACGCATCTTCATCTGCCGTGCTTGTCTCTGCAGGCAGTTCGTTAAAGGTTTCATTTTCCGATGGATCCCTTTGAAGAACGTCGGCCGGAACATCCAAGTTTTCCGAATCTTCGGCAGCATCCGCCTGCTCCGTTCCATTCACTTGCAGTTCGACACGGTCAAGGAAGTCGCGGAACACCGGCTCCGCAGTTTCTTCTCCATAATGAACGCCCGACATGCCGTCCAGTTCCTCATCATCATACGCCATCGCCTGCGTCTCATCGGTCCAACCGTCTTCATCCTGCTCATCCTTCTTCTGCTGATCCGGGAAGAACAGGTTGAAGAAAGCCGGACGCCGCTTCGGCTTGCGGTAAGGATTATAGGTTTCCTCGTCGATCACCGCCGGCACGGCCAGCTCATCCGCATCATCGGGATCGATTCTCTCAAGCTCCCGTTCAAGCCTCTTATGCTTGTTATGTTTCCTCCATTCGCGCCATCTGATCTTCAGCACCTTATAGAACTCACGAAGTTTAAGGCGCGTTGACTTGAAAATCTCGGTATAGGTAATACCGGTTATGTATACGAAGCTGATCGCAAAGAGCGCAATGACCATCAGGGAAGCGCCCAGATCGGCGAAGAGAAGATACAGCACGCCGTAGCTCAGCGCTCCGATTAATCCGCCGCCGGCATTCTGGCGGAAGGTGTCGTGATCGATCCCCATCTTGAGCACATCGCGTAAATTTTCGAAGGGCTTGCTGATGATATCACCGGCTGTATATGGCACCTCTAGATGCTGCATGAGGTTCATCTGATAGGTGATGAGCACCGCGATCACAGCCAGCAGAAGGCCTGTCCTGCGCGCTGTCCAACGCTTCGGCCACCTGCGATAGATCATCACATACAAGCCGATATATATAAAAACAAGCGGTATGACATATGGTATTCTCCCCGCTAAAAAATAACATATCGCTCCTAAACTGCGCCCAACACTCCCAACGCCGGCATCAGTGCCGCCGGTGCTAGCTAACGTAATGACCGAGAATATAAGGAATAATATACCGTAAACTTCGTATTTGAGCGTTTGTTTTACTGATTTTTTCTTGCGTTTCCTGGTTCCGGCCAACGTTCTACACCTCCGCCATCATTATAGCACAGAACGAAAACCGGAACACATATTTGGTCAATCGAATTTCGGTTCGAAGCGGATCGTATTGCCCGGCATATACGCAGGATTCAGATAATCATAGGGATTGCCGCTGATCAGCCGTTCAATCCGCACCCGTCCATCCGGCAGCGCCGATACCTGCATCGTGACGCTGCCGATCGTCACTTCCTGCAGGGGATGAATCGCTGACTCCCAGCCGGCATAGAACAGTTCCTCCGCCGGGACGATGGAATAATGGGTCATTGAACCACGCCTCCTGCAAGTTTTCTTCTCTCCTCGATACGTTTGTTCAGCTCGCTGATCGCATCGGCGATTCCCCCCACCTGTTTGATCAGCCCCTTCTTCACCGCATCGGCGCCGATGACCGTTGTCCCGATGTCGCGGGTTAATTCCCCCGTCTTGAACATCAGGGACTTCAGTTCCTCTTCTGTGATCGATGAATGATTCAGGATGAACCGAAGGACCCTCTCCTGCATCTTGTCCAGATATTCGAAGGTCTGCGGCACGCCGATCACCAGGCCGTTAAGCCGGATCGGGTGGATCGTCATCGTCGCTGTCTCGGCGATGATCGAATGGTCGCTGGATACAGCGATCGGCACACCGATGCTGTGGCCGCCTCCGAGCACCAAGGTCACCGTCGGCTTCGACATCGAAGCGATCATCTCCGCAATGGCCAGCCCCGCTTCGACATCACCGCCCACGGTGTTCAAGATGATCAGGATCCCCTCGATCTTCGGGTTCTGTTCCGCGGCGACGAGCTGCGGGATGATATGCTCATACTTCGTCGTCTTATTCTGCGGCGGCAGGATTATATGTCCTTCGATCTGTCCGATGATCGTCAAGCAGTATATATTCGAGTCCGTTTGCGTCGCTGTGATATTCGCTTGGCCCAGCTGCTGAATGCTGTCCACAATGCCCGACTTTCTCTTCTCATCATCGGTATGCGGTGCGTTGCTTTGATACGGGATCCGATGCATGATGTATTCCTCCGATTCTCTATCATGCTGATTACTGTGCAGCTTACTGTTCCGCGAACACATGGGCAGCAAACCTGATTCGACCATGCCGCATGTGCTTAGCGGACCCTTCCTAGTATTGAAGTGCAGGGGTGAATTTATGCATCGCCTGTTACACCTGGTGAGCTGATGCAAAATAAAAAAGCTTCCCTGCAGCGAAATCGTCAACACTGCAAGAAAGCTTCTTGTTCACTTAAGCTTGATTCATATCATGAATGTTGTTCTTTGTGCGTGCTGGTATGCTGGTAGCTGTGTATCTTCTTACACTTCCATGATGATCGGCAGGATCATCGGACGTCTTCTGGTTTGTTCATATAAAAATCGTCCTAGTGCTTCTTTAACATGGGTCTTAAGCGAGGCCCATTCACTGATATTCTCTCCAGTTAATTTCTGCAATGTGCCGCTTACGATGCGGTTTGCTTCGTCGAGCAGTCCTTCGGACTCACGTACATACACGAAGCCCCGTGAGATAATATCCGGCCCGGACACGATCTTGCCATCCTGCTTGCTGAGCGTTACCACGACCACGAGGATTCCGTCTTGCGAGAGCAGCTTGCGGTCCCTTAGCACGATGTTCCCCACGTCGCCTACGCCGAGGCCGTCGATCAGAACATTGCCCACTGGGATCTTACCCGCCTTGCGGGCGACACCGTTGTGAATCTCCACCACTTCGCCCAGATCGCAGATGAAGATGTTCTCCCGATCGATGCCGACGGATTCCGCTAGCAGTCCGTGTTGACGCAGCATGCGATACTCACCGTGGATCGGGATGAAGTACTTCGGCTTCATCAAGTTCAGCATCAGCTTCAGCTCTTCCTGCGATCCGTGGCCGGATACGTGAACGCCGCCTCCTCCGTTATAGCCGTAGATCACATTTGCTCCCAGGCGGAACAGTTCGTCCACTGTGCGCCCGACATACTTCTCATTGCCTGGGATCGGATTGGCGGCGATCACCACCGTATCTCCCGGCAGGATCTCGACCTTCTTATGGGTGGAACGCGCCATACGAGTTAAGGCAGACATCGGTTCGCCCTGCGAGCCCGTAGACAGGATGGCAACTCGATGGCTCGGCAGACGATTCACTTCATCCAGCTCGACGAGCATGCCTTCCGGAATATGCAGATAGCCAAGTTCTGCCGCGATTGTGATGACGTTCACCATGCTGCGGCCAACGATGGCCAACTTGCGGTTCGTATAAGCCGCTGCGTCAATCACTTGCTGCAAGCGGTGAACATTGGAAGCGAACGTAGCAACGATGACGCGCTGTTCGGCATTGCGGAACACTTCCTTGAGGGAAGCACCGACGGATCTTTCCGAGCCGGTGTATCCAGGCCGCTCTGCATTGGTGCTGTCCGAAAGAAGAGCAAGCACACCGCGCTTGCCGATCTCGCTCATCCGGTGGATATCTGCGAAGTCATTATTCACGGGTGTCTGATCGAACTTGAAGTCGCCCGTGTGAACGACGACGCCCTCCGGTGTATCGATACAGATCCCAACGGAATCCGGGATGCTGTGATTCGTCTTGAAGAACGAAACTTTGACCTTGCTGAATTTCAATACCGAATCCGCATGAACCAAGATCCGTTTGGTCTCCCCAAGCATTCCTGCCTCTTTCAGCTTGCTCTCAACAAGCCCCAAAGTCAGTTTCGTGCCGTATACTGGAACATTGAGATGTTTTAACACATATGGCAGTCCGCCGATATGGTCCTCGTGTCCGTGCGTCAGGAAGATTCCGCGAACCTTCTCCTTATTCTCAAGGAGATAGGTAATGTCCGGAATGACTACATCGATTCCAAGCATGTCCTCTTCAGGGAATTTTAGGCCGGAATCAATTACGATGATCTCTGAGCCGTACTGTACGACATACATGTTTTTACCAATTTCGCCCACGCCGCCCAGTGCGAAAATGGATAGCTTTTCAGCATTTGATTTTGATGGTTTCAAGAGAAAAATAACCCTCCCTAGTAATGAATTGACGACGATTTTTATATATGGAATATACAAACCAAAAAAAATACCGCACCAGTCACTTAAAGAACATTATACATGATCGAATTCGCATAATACAAGCAAAGGGCAACATCCTGTCCAAGATTAGCTCTATCTAAAGTGTTGCCATTCTGCCTTAGAACATGCGGAATTCCGTTGTCCGGACTGGGAAAACCGTTCATCACGCGAAGTACAGATCGCGGATAAAAGCTTCATCCTCTTCCGTTCCATCGACCAGCGGCAGACGTACGCTGCCCACATCGAAACCGGCTTGCCGCAGCGCCATCTTCACCATGACGGGATTGGTCAAACGGAACAAGCCGTTAAACTTGGGCTGCAGTTCACGATGCATACGCGCAGCTTCTGCTGTCCGCCCTTCCAAGTAATGATCCATCATCCGGCGGATCTCTTGTCCGATCAGATGGCTGGCTACGCTGACTACGCCGTACGCTCCGACTGCCATCATCGGCAGAGTCAGGATATCATCGCCGCTGTAGACGCGGAAGGATTCCGGCGTCTCGCTGATGATCGTCGTAATCGCATCGAGATCATCATGGGCTTCCTTCGACGACGTAATATTCGGAACATCCTGCGCAAGACGCACGATGGTCTGGGCCTCGATCTTCACGCCCGTCCTCTTAGGAACGTTGTAGAGCATCACAGGCAAACTGGTGGCCTCAGCGACCTTGCGGAAATGGGCATATAAGCCATCCTGCGTCGGCCGGTTATAGTAAGGCGACACAAGCAGCAACCCGTCCGCACCCAGTTTCTCCGCTTCTTGTGTCATTTCTATGGAGTAAGCCGTATCATATGTCCCTGTGCCCGCGATGATCTTGCAGCGGCCTTTCGCCTTCTGTACCGCGAAGCGTATGAGTTCCAATTTCTCTTCCGTTGTCAGCGTCGGAGATTCACCCGTCGTACCGCATACGACGATGCTGTCAGAACCTTGTACATCGATGAGGTGGTCAATGAGACGTTCAGCAACTTCCCAGTTAATCTTGGATTGTTCATCGAAGGGCGTTACCATGGCTGTAATCAGTCTGCCGAATTCCAATGTTATAACCTCCTTACATACTTGCTATCTCTCTGACAATGCAAATTGATCATGCAGTGCGCGCAATGCCAACTCCATCTCGTCCTGGTGTATGAGCACCCAGATCGTCGTATTGGAATCGGCAGATTGCAGGATGGATATATGATGAGCAGCAAGTGCAGAGACGATCTTCGACATGATACCCGGCACGCCGTTAATCCCGCCGCCGATGACGGCCACCTTCGCGCAGCCGGGGTTGAGCTCGGGAGCGTATCCGAGTTCCTCCAGGATGGTCTTCGCTCGAAGGGCTTCGCTGTCGCGCACCGTGTAAACGACGCCGGAGGGGTTCACATTGATGAAATCCACGCTGATCCCCGCCTTCGCCATCGCCTGGAAGACCTGCACTTGCAGATCGGGTTGATGGCTTTCAGCCGATACTTGAACCTGTGTCAGACCCTGCGTATGCGCAATCGCCGTCACATGGCGATCACTGACCCTTTCGTATTGCGGCAGTAAAGCGGGATCCATCACCCAAGTTCCCTCCGAGAAGGAGAACGTCGAGCGAATCCTGAGCGGGATTCGCGCATGCATGGCGATCTCCACCGCCCGCGGATGAATCACCTTCGCTCCATAATTCGCCATCTGACACACTTCATGGTAGGAGATTGCCGGCAGCGGTCTGGCATCCTGGATGATCCGAGGGTCTGCGGTAAGGATGCCGTCTACATCGGTGTAAATCTCCACTAGGGATGCCTGCAGGGCGGCGCCGAGGGCTGCCGCCGTCGTATCACTGCCGCCTCGTCCAAGTGTCGTGATCTCGCCGTCGGCTGTACTGCCCTGAAATCCGGTCACGATGACCACTTCACCGCATTTAAGCGATGCAGTAATACGCGCTGGAATGACCTTCATGATGCGAGCGTCGCCGAATCTCGCGTCGGTGCGGATGCCCGCCTGCCCGCCCGTTAAGACCGTGGATGGGATCCCTTCCGCCCGAAGAATGCTGCACAGCACAGCCGCGGAGATGATCTCGCCGCAGCTAAGGAGCAGATCCCGTTCCCTTGACGGCAGGCTGTCTCCGTTCTCATGGATAATTTGAAGCAAGGAATCCGTCGCATAAGGGTCGCCGTTTCTGCCCATGGCAGAAACGACGACGACGACTGCATCATATTCTTGGCGTGCACGTTTGATATGTTGAACGGCTTGGTTGCGGGCTTGTTTGGTGGACAGCGACGTACCTCCGAACTTCTGCACGATGATGCGCATACGGTACTTTCCCCCTGACTGAACCTTGGCTGTCTGACAAGCTGATCCTGTCTGACTGAACTTAAGTATGAGCGCCGATCCATGCCTTGGATCAAGCCCGCGTGCGTTCTACCAAAACGGGCTGCAGCTGCCGGCCTTGGAGCGCAGCCTCACAGGTCTCCATGATCAGATCCATGCGCGATACTAAGGAATTCGGCTTAGCGAAGGGATTATCCTGTCCGAAAGGAACAAAATAGATATGTTTGGCGAAGATTAGTTTCGCGATGTTCGCCATATTCAAGCCGAGTCCATCGTTGGTCGAGATTGCGAGAACAAGCGGACGTTGATTGCGCATCTGCGCCTTCGCCGCCATGAGCACCGGACTGTCCGTGATCGCGTTCGCCAGCTTGCTCGTCGTGTTTCCCGTACAAGGGGCGATCACCATCACATCCAGCAGTTTCGATGGTCCAAGGGGTTCCGCGTCAACGATCGACGCGATGATCCCATGACCGGTGATGTCCCTCAATCTCTTCTGCCACTGGGCGGATTCCCCAAATTTCGTATCCGTTGACATGACCGTATGGGATGCGATCGGTATGACATCGGCTCCCGCATCGACGAATCTCTGGATCTGCGGCATCACTTCATCATAGGTGCAGTGCGATCCAGTCAATGCGAAGCCAACCTTAATTCCTTGCCAATTCAATGCGTACTCCCCCGCTTCCTGTAATCATCTAGAATCAACTGGCTGAGCGTATTCGCTAGGATCCGGCCAGCTGTCTTCGGCGCGACGATTCCAGGCAAACCCGGGGCAAGAATCGCTTTGATTCCACGCTTCTCCGCATATCGGAAATCCGTTCCGCCCGGCTTCGACGCTAAGTCGATAATCACAGCGCGGTGCGGCATTCCAGCAATTACTTGCGCTGTGATAATCATAGTCGGTATTGTATTAAAAAGCAAGTCGATCTTCCTCGCTTGCGCGAGCAGATCATCCAGATAGAAAGGGTTAAAACCCGACTCCCATGCTCTCGCATAATGCTCCGGCCGTCTCACGCCAACAGAGATGTTCGCTCCTAACCCCTTAAGGGTGCGGGCCAATGTTAAGCCGGTGCGTCCCATGCCAAGCACCATGCAATTCGAACCATGAAGCGTGATGTCCGTGTTCTGAATCGCCAGCATCACCGCTCCTTCCGCTGTGGGAATGGAGTTATAGATGGCCACATCGTCCCGTTCCAGAAGTTCTACGATGGTGATGCCCGCCTTCGCACTCAGCGCCTTAAGATAGTCCGTCGCCATTCCTGTATAGATCTTGGCGTGCTTAGGCAAGGAACTTAGATGCTGGTCCGTCAGCACGAGATCTTCTGTAGAAAACACCGTCTGCACCTTGCCGTGTTCATCCGTCCCTACAACCGGCAGGATGACAGCGTCCACATCTTCGAACAACTCCGGCGTCAGCGGGCGTTTGGTGGCTCCGCTGAATTCATTTTGCAAGTTGTCAAAGCCGATCAGCGACACAGAAGCATCCAGCTCAGCCAGCTTTTGTATGACTTCTAACTGTCTGGCGTCACCCCCGAGGACGGCCGCATGTATGCCCGTCAGCATGCAGATCAATCAGCTCCTTTCCCATCGCTGTAAGATAGTTCATCCTATGCATGGACGCGCAAAAGGTGCCTGCCCGCCTTTGTCCCGAAAAACACGAAAAAAGGACGGGCTTCGTTAAACCCGTCCTCTATATACAAAGTTTAAGTTCCTGAGAGATTCCAGTCAGGGATATGGCTGCGATACAAAAAATCCCTTACTTCAAATTCATTAGTTTCTTCTAAATTACTCCTTATTTTGTCCCTGTGTGGCCGAAGCCGCCTTCCCCGCGGATCGTCTCGCTTAGCTCCTCGACCAGTTCAAACTGCACTTGCGGTACGAGCTGGAATACCATCTGCGCAATGCGCTCATTCCGTTCAATGGTGAACGGTTTTTGTCCCAAGTTGATGAGCAGCACCTTGATCTCCCCGCGGTAGTCGGCATCGATCGTACCCGGGGTATTCAGACAGGTGATCCCATGCTTCAGCGCCAAGCCGCTGCGCGGGCGGATCTGCGCTTCAAGCTCAGCGGGCATAGCGATGGCGATGCCGGTGGGAATCAATCTCCGCTCGCCCGGCTGCAAGGTCACCGGCTCCGGGACCGCTGCATAGAGATCGAAGCCGCTGGCATGTTCTGACATTTTCTGCGGCAGATGAATATCCTCGTTTCCTGGCAAGCGTTTCAGTTGTACGTTATACAAGTTGAACCCTCCTAAAGTTGGCGATCGCGTCATCGGAATCCCCTACCATCGCCAAAGCGAAGGGATGAGCGAACATCATTGCGATGGTCTCTTCGATCATCTCATGGGTGACGCGATCGATCTTCGCGATCATCTCATCGATCGTCTCATGCCTGCGCATCATCAACTCATTCTTCCCCTGTCGATTCATGCGGCTGCTCGTGCTCTCAAGTCCGATGATGAGATTGCCTTTGATCTGCTCCTTGGACTTGTGCAGTTCACTGTCCGTGATCCCATTCTGCTTGATGTCCTGCATGATGTTCATCGTCAGCTCAAGCACCTGCTGCGTCTGCTCCGGCGCTGTTCCTGCGTAGATTGTGAACATCCCGCTGTCCGCATGGGCGGTATGATAGGAATAGACCGAGTAGGCTAACCCGCGGTTCTCGCGGATCTCTTGGAACAGACGGGAACTCATGCTGCCGCCGATGACATTGTTCAGGATCAGCATCGGCATCTGCCGCTCATCATGCAGCGAACACCCGGGAAGTGCCAGACAGATATGATGCTGTTCCGTCTGTTTGGGATGGAAGATCGTATCCCCGCGGAAGACGGGCTTAGGAGACTCCGCCTGACTTCCCTGGCGCGTGAACTTGCCGAAGTGCGCCTCTAACAGATCGACGATGGTATGATCGACGTGACCAGCTGCGCTGATCACGATATTATCCACATGATAGTGTTGTTCGATATATTCTTTAAGATGTTCACGGGTCATCCTCTCCAGCTTCTCTTCCGTGCCGAGGATCGGATAGGCCAGCGAGTGATCCCCATACGCTGCTTGGGCGATCAGATCATGCACCAGGTCATCGGGGGTATCTTCATACATGGCGATCTCTTCGAAGATCACCTTCTTCTCCTTCTCTAAGTCTTCCTCGTCAATCCGCGCATGCAGGATCATCTCAGAGAGCACATCCACTGCCAGAGGAAGATGAGTATCCAATACTTTAAAATAATAACAAGTATACTCCTTCGCGGTGAAGGCATTCACGTTGCCTCCGATGCCGTCGAAGAGTTCGGCAATATCCTTCGCACTGTACTTGTCCGTGCCCTTAAACATCATATGTTCAACAAAATGGGAAATCCCATTCAACTCTTGCTGTTCGGTTCTTGATCCTGCTTTCACCCATATGCCGAAGGAGATCGAGCGAACCGTCGGGATCGGCTCGATCACCACCCGTATACCATTGGACAACGTATATCTCTCCATGCTGCCTCCTATAAGGTACGATGATGACGATGATCACGCCTGTCTAAACTTCTCTAATACTATCAAAAATCAAACCCACCCTCAATATCAAGCATACGCTTTGAAGATAGGACTTCCGACACCGTTCCAAAGGCATACCCCTTGCTGCGTATGGTCTCGATCAACCCCGGCAGCGCCTGTGCTGCCGATGATGTCGGGTGCATCAGGATGAGTGAACCTGGTTCCAGGCGGGCAGCGATGCGGCGAACGATCCAGTCCGGCTCGGGATTCTTCCAATCCACCGTATCGATCGTCCAGAGCACCGTGCGAAGACCATGCTGATAAGCGATCTCGACGGTCAACTGGTTATAATCGCCGGAAGGCGGCGCAAACCAGCGATTATCAACGCCCAGCTCGTCCTTTAACAGTGCTTCCGTCTTTAAGATCTCCTCTTCCTGTTTGGCCCGCGATAACCGGCTCATATTCGGGTGGGAGTACGCATGGTTCGAACATTCATGTCCGGCTTCACAGATCTCCTTCGCCTGCTCGATGTTCTTCGCCAGCCATGAACCGTCGAAGAAAAAGGTCGCCTGGATCCCTTCCTTCTCCAGCGTCGCCAGCATCCCGGGCAGATGTTCATCTCCCCAAGCTACATTGATCATAAAGCCGACCATCTTCTTCTTCGGATTGCCCTTATAGATCGGATGAGCCCCCAGATCTTCCAGCTGAATCTTCGGCTCAACTTCGCGATAGACGAAGATAAGATCTTCTGAAGCTCCCCTGCCCCGATTTGCCGCCAGGGTGGCATCCAGGTCCACTTCGATTCCGTTATACCCGGGAATGGCATGCCACACGCGGTCCACCCTCGCATCGATCGGCGCTTCCCGGAGCCGCTCAGCCTCGGCGCGGATCCTCGCCAGCAGCGCTTCCTCCAGCTGATCTTCTTCCCGGTCCGAACGCTTCTGCGGCTCTCCGCTCCGCATCCATGCTGCGGCATCCCCATCCACCGGAAGTTGCTGGACCGCAGCGATAAACTGCGCTACAGGCGAATATTCCAATAATATGTACATGCCGATGATGACTATGGCTGTAATGAACAGCAACCTTCCCCTCATCCCTGGTCCTCCTTCCGGCATTGGAGCCCCTTCGCTGTGTAACATGAAGGTGCGGAGTACATGGAGCTTTGTCCTATGCGTATGTATGATGGAGGACGATTATGACATGAAAGATCATCTAAGGGCACATGGAGATTCTGCTGTGTTTGAACATTGGAGAAACATCGTTAGAGAAATGAAAAAAGAGACAGATTCTTATGCTCCATCTCTTTCGTGTTAAGGTATGGTAAGGGATTATGACCTAAGTTTCCGGCTAGGGTCTCCTCCTTTGTCCGGGTCTTTCAGACCCTGTCGTTCTCGGAAGCTGCGGCAGCGTAGCCTTGCGGGACAGATTCACGCGGCCTTGGCTGTCGATCTCCGTCACCTTCACAGTGATCGGATCGCCAATCTTCACGACATCCTCCACTCGTGCCACGCGTTCCGTTGACAGCTGCGAGATATGAACCAGCCCTTCCTTGCCGGGCAGGATCTCGACGAATGCGCCGAATTTCTCGATGCGCTTGACGGTACCGAGGTAAGTCTCTCCGACTACAACTTCCCTCACGATATTCTCGATGATCTGACGCGCCTTCTCGTTGCTGGCCTCGTCCGTGGAGGCGATATAGATGCGGCCGTCCTGTTCGATATCGATCTTTACGCCGGTTTCATCGATGATCTTGTTGATGATCTTGCCTCCGGCGCCGATGACATCGCGAATCTTCTCAGGATTGATCTGCATCGTCAAGATCTTAGGCGCATACTTCGACAACTCCTTGCGCGGTTCTTGGATGACTTCCAGCATCTTATCCAAGATGAACATGCGGCCTTCACGTGCTTGCTCAAGCGCTTGCTGCAGGATGCTGCGGTCGATGCCGTCGATCTTGATATCCATCTGGATCGCCGTAACGCCTTTGGCGGTACCAGCAACTTTGAAGTCCATATCCCCCAGATGGTCCTCCATGCCTTGAATATCCGTCAGAATCGAAACTTGATCGCCGTCCTTGATGAGCCCCATCGCAATTCCAGCGACCGGCGCCTTGATCGGCACGCCTGCATCCATCAGCGCAAGAGTGCTGGCGCAGATGCTCGCCTGCGAGGTGGAACCATTCGATTCCAGAACTTCGGATACCAGACGAATAGTATAAGGGAATTCGCTTTCCGACGGGATAACCTTCGAGAGCGCGCGTTCCCCAAGGGCTCCGTGACCGATCTCGCGTCTGCCCGGTGGACGGATCGGACGTGCTTCTCCCACGCTGAAAGGAGGGAAGTTGTAATGGTGCATGAAGCGCTTCGACTCTTCCAGGTCGATGCCGTCCAGAATCTGCACATCACCCAGTGCACCGAGCGTACATACGCTGAGCGCCTGCGTCTGTCCTCTTGTGAACAGACCGGAACCATGGGTGCGAGGCAGGAGTCCTACTTCACAGGAGATCGGACGAATCTCATCAAGCGCCCGTCCATCAGGACGAATCTTCTCATGGGTGATGAGACGTCGAACTTCTTCTTTCACGATATTGTATAGAACTTCCTTCACATCGTTCATCTTGTCCGGCTCTTCTGCATAGATTTCAGCAAAATATGCCTCCGTCTCTTCATTGATCGCGTCGATGGCATCCTGGCGGGCTTGTTTCTCCGCGATCTTCACCGCTTCGATCAATCGAGCTGCAGCATATTCACGAACAGCCTGATCCACTTCAGGATCGATCTCATGCAGTTGAACTTCCATCTTCGGCTTGCCGGCAATGGCCACGAGTTCCTCGATCACATCGATGATCTTCTTGATCTCCTCATGACCGAACATGATCGCTTCCAAGATGACCTCTTCAGGAACTTCGTCTGCTTCGGCTTCCACCATCATGATGGCGTCCTTCGTTCCGGCAACCACCACATGGATATCACTTCTCTCTTCCTGTTCCACCGTTGGATTGATGATGAATTCGCCGTCGACACGTCCGACGATCACGCCGCCGATCGGACCGTTGAACGGTACATCAGAGATCGATAGTGCAGCAGAAGTTCCGATCATCGCAGCAATCTCCGGAGAACAATCTTGATCTACGCTGAGCACAAGATTGACGATCTGCACCTCGTTGCGGAATCCTTCAGGGAACAAGGGGCGAATCGGTCTGTCCGTCAGCCGTGCGGCCAGAATTGCCTTCTCGCTGGGTCTTCCCTCGCGTTTGATGAACCCGCCCGGGATCTTACCGACAGCGTATAGTTTTTCCTCGTAGTTCACGGTCAAGGGGAAGAAATCCAATTCCTTCGGCTCCGCCGAGGCGGTAACCGTGCTCAGAATCACGGTATCCCCATATCGAACCGTAACAGCCGCATTCGCTTGTTTAGCCAGTTTGCCCGTCTCCAGGATCAGCTTTCGTCCAGCCAGATCCATCTCCACTGATTGATGCATAGATACCCTCCTATTCATTAAGCGGCTTTTGGCTATGTAGATGTAATGGTGCTGTGATTATATTTGTAAAAAGCAACCCGGAATATGAATCGCCGCCGTCAGCAGAAGCTGATGCCGATCCATAAACAGGTTGCTTCTCACGTTGCATTATCTGCGCAGGCCTAATTTTTCAATCAGAGCACTGTAACGCTTCACATCTTTGTTCTTCAGATAGGCTAACAGTCTGCGACGCTGTCCTACCATCTTCAACAGTCCGCGACGGGAATGGTGATCCTTCTTATGAATGCGAAGATGCTCTGTCAAGTTCTGAATGTTCTCCGTTAGGATAGCAATTTGAACTTCAGGCGATCCTGTGTCGTTCTCATGCGTCTTAAATTCTTCGATGATCTGTTGCTTGCGTTCCTGTGTAATAGCCATCCTGTACACCTCCTTCTCATCTCTAATCGCCTGCAGCCCAGCATACGTCGGTGAGTCGTAAGCCGCGCTGAGGTTCCAACATATGGGCCGTATATTCGGCCACAAGGGATAGTATATCATGAAAGGACTGCACTATGCAAGGATTTGCTTCGCTCTTTGCGCATCCTTGGCGATCTGTTCGATGAGCATCTCCACGGAGGAGAACTTCATCTCCGGACGCAGATAAGCTGCGAACTCGATCTCTAACGTGCGGCCATATAGATCCTCATTCCGATCCAGGATATGAACTTCCAAGGTGGGCGGCTGCTCTTCATCTTCATGGAACGTCGGTTTGATGCCGATGTTCATAACCCCTTTCAGGGTTTCGCCGTCCAGATAGACACGCACGGCGTATACCCCTTGCCGCGGGATGACGTAGCGGTCCAGCGGCTCCAGATTCGCCGTAGGGTAGCCGATCTTCCGGCCCCGGCCCTCTCCTTTGACCACCTTACCCTGGATGCGGTAATGTCTGCCGAGCAATGACTTGACCCTCTCCAGCCTGCCAAGATGGAGCTGTTCGCGGATCAGCGTGCTGCTGATCTTCTCCCCGTCCATGTTGTGCGGTGCGATGACCTCGATGCTCTCGCCGGCCTTTGCGAGCTTAGCCAGCGTCTCGGCAGTTCCTTGACCGCGGTGACCGAAGGTGAAGTCGAAGCCGACGACGATCACCCGCGGTTTCAGCGGGTAGAGCATGTTCTTATAGTAATCTTCCGGAGATACCCGCGCTAACTCTGGGGTGAAGTGCACGATATAGACTTGGTCCACGCCCAGCTCGGCAAACAGCCGCATCTTCTCATCGATCGGCGTGAGGATCCTCGAATACTGGGCCTTGCCCAGTACTTCTCGGGGATGCGGGTCGAAGGTCATGATCGCAGCAGGAACACCGAGCGAACGCGCCCGTTCGATTGCTCGACTGATCACTTCGCGGTGACCTAAGTGAACGCCGTCAAAATCCCCGATCGCGATGACTTGGCCGTCAGGCGGTACGCTGTGCAATTCCGTGAAGGGATATTGAATTCTTCGTATGTCCATATGCATCCGCTACTTTCTTGAAGCTGTATTAGGTATGATTCATCTTGTGCGGGACGATTAGATGCCTCTGCAGCTTGCAGATTCCGACGAAGCGCTGATTCGGATCATAGACGCGGACCAGCCCCTGCGCCGGTGAGCTTCCGGCGGCACGCTTCACCCTCTGCCCCTGCAGCAGACGCTTGGCCGTCGTCTCGTCGATCTGCAGTTCCGGCAGGTTCGTCAGCACCTGATCCACAGGAACGATCCGCGCGTGGAGCGTTCCCTCTTCAAGCTGCTCCGTGATCTCTTCGATCGTCCAGCAGCGATCTAAGGGGATGCCGCAGGAGAGCGTGCGAACCAGCTTCGACATCACAGCGGGATAACCCAGCGCACGGCCGATGTCCTTGCACAGGGTGCGGATATAGGTGCCCTTCGAACAGAGGACGCGAAGCTTCATACGCGGGTACTTCTCTTCCAAATGCACAGCTTCAAGCTGAATGCGATGGATCTGCACCGTGCGCACCGGACGTTCCACCTCCACGCCTTCTCTAGCCAGCTCATACAACCGCCGGCCGGCCACGCGAACCGCGCTGTACATCGGCGGCACCTGCTTGATCTCGCCGATGAACCCCTCGATGACGCGCTCGACTTGCTCACGGCTGAGGATCACCTCTTCCGCCTGCTCGATCACTTCACCAGAGAGGTCCTCGGTATCCGTAGCGAAGCCTACGATCATCTCGGCCTCATATTCCTTGGGCATCTCTTGCAGATATTCGATGTATCGCGTGGCTCTTCCCAGCGCCAGAGGGAGCACACCGGTAACCGCAGGATCCAGCGTTCCCGTATGTCCGATCCGCTTCATCTTGAGCAGCCGGCGAACCTTCGCAACCACATCATGGGAAGTCCAGTCTGCCGGCTTATTCACAGCGAGGATGCCTTCAAGCTGATCCATTCGCCATCAGTTCCTTCTCTGCTTCTTGAACCACGGAACGTATGATGTCATCGAGCCTGCCCCGAACCGTACAGCCTGCTGCCCGCAGATGACCGCCGCCGCCGAAATGCTGCGCGATTCGCGATACATCGGCCGCGCTGGAGGAGCGCATGCTGACCTTGTACACCTCTTCCTGCACTTCCTTGAACAAGATCCCGATCTCCACGCCTTCGATATTGCGCGGATAGGAGACGAGACCCTCAAGATCCTCGTTGGATGCACCGGATTCCTCCATATCGGAGAGATGTACCGTGAGCCAGCATATCCTGTGATCCGCGTTGTAAGCGAGCGTATTGAGTGTCCGCTGGAGCAGGCGGATATGCGGTTTGCTCACTCTCTCCAACAGATGTTCAGCCAGCTCACCCGCTTGCACACCGTAATCGAGAAGCTGCGAAGCAACCCGCATCACCTTCGCCGTGGTATTGGTATATCGGAACCCCCCGGTATCCGTCAAGAGTCCCGTGTAGATGCAGGTCGCGATCTCTTGATTCCACTCAATGCCAAAGTACTCCAGCAGATCATAAAGAATTTCAGCCGTGGCTGCAGCATCCGCACGGATCAGGTGTGCATCGCCATAATAATCATTCGTCGCATGGTGATCGATATTCGCGATCTTCACATCCTCAGCGAACCGCTCGCTTACCTTGCCGATCCTCTGGTAATCCGCGCAGTCCACAGCGATGACATACCGATACTTATGGGCTTCTGCATGCGAAACCTCGATGATGTCCCGCGCTCCCCACAAGTAATGGAATTTCGCCGGGCACGGTCCCTCATTCATCATCGTATAAGATTTGCCAAGGGAGTTGAGCAGCCAGCCGACGGCAACGGTGGAACTGATCGCATCGCCGTCGGGATTCACGTGGGAGACGACGAGAAAGTCATCCCCGGATTCGATGAATTGCTTCATCCGCTGCAGCTGCTCATCATAGGTGAGTTGCTTGCTGCTCATATCAGGACTCCTCGCGGTTAATCTCTTGTAATAGTTGTTCGATCCGGCTGCCATATTCGATGGAAGTATCGAATTTGAACAGCAGCTCGGGGATTTGCCGCAGGCGAATGCGCCGTCCTAACTCGCTGCGGAGGAAGCCTTGCGCCTTATCTAAGGCGCGCAGGGTTTCCTCCTTCTGGGCATCATCACCCATGACACTGATATAGACCCTCGCCTGCGACAGGTCATTGGTCACTTCTACGCCGGTAACGGTGACGAAGCCGACACGAGGGTCCTTTAGTTCCATTTGCAGGATTTGGCTCAGTTCCTTTTTGATCTGTTCGCCGACGCGGCTCACGCGAATTCTCGCCATGGCAGATCACCTCTCAACAGTTTCCATAACATAAGCTTCAATAATATCGCCTTCCTTGATATCATTGAATTTTTCGAAGGAGATCCCGCACTCGTATCCTTGCGGAACTTCCTTCACATCGTCCTTGAAGCGTCTGAGGGAGCCGATCTGACCCTCGTAGATCACGATGCCGTCGCGGACGATGCGCGCTTCCGCAGAACGCAGGATCTTGCCGTCGATCACCATGCAGCCGGCGATCGTGCCGATCTTGCTCACCTTGAAGATCTCGCGAACTTCCGCATGGCCGATGATCGCTTCTCTGTACTCCGGCTCCAGCATTCCCTTCAGCGCTGCTTCGATCTCCTCGATCGCCTGATAGATGACGCGATAGAGGCGAATGTCGACCTTCTCCAGATCCGCTGCAGCCTTCGCCTGCGGTTCAGGACGCACGTTAAAGCCGATGATGATCGCATTCGAAGCTGATGCCAAGGCGACATCGGATTCGCTGATCGCTCCGACGGCGGCGTGAATCGTCTTCACCCTTACGCCTTCGATATCGATCTTCTCCAGCGAACTCCGCAATGCTTCAAGGGATCCCTGTACGTCTGCCTTCAAGATGACGTTCAATTCCTTCATTTCGCCTTCCTGGATATGTTTATACAGGTCATCCAGAGTAACGCGGGTATTAACATTAAGCTCTGCCTGACGAGCTTTCGTAGCACGGCGCTCAGCAATTTCCTTCGCCTTGCGCTCATCTTCGAAGACGAGGAATGGATCGCCTGCTTGCGGCACTTCCGTAAGACCCGTGATCTCAACCGGCGTCGACGGTCCTGCTTCCTTCAAACGGCGGCCGCGGTCATTGACCATCGCCCGCACACGGCCGAAGCGCACGCCGGCGACGAAGGCGTCCCCTACCCTTAAGGTACCATTCTGCACCAATACCCGGGCTACCGGACCGCGCTGTTTATCCAGTTCCGCTTCAATTACGGTACCTCTTGCCCGTTTGTTCGGATTCGCCTTCAGCTCTTGTACTTCTGCTACGAGCAGGATCGTCTCCAAGAGTTCATCCAAGTTGAGGCGCTGCTTCGCTGAGACATTGACGAAGATATTGTCGCCGCCCCATTCCTCCGGCACGATGCCGTGTTCAGTTAATTCCTGCTTGATGCGCTCCGGGTTCGCCTCCGGCTTATCGATCTTGTTGACAGCGACGATGATCGGTACATTGGCCGCTTTCGCATGGTTGATCGCTTCGATCGTCTGCGGCATCACCCCGTCGTCCGCTGCGACCACAAGAACCGTGATATCCGTCACTTGCGCACCGCGTGCCCGCATCGTTGTAAAGGCTTCGTGGCCGGGTGTGTCAAGGAAGGTGATCTTCTTGCCGTTTACTTCCACTTGATACGCCCCGATATGCTGCGTAATTCCGCCGGCTTCACCCTCGGTGACCCTGCTCTCGCGGATCGCATCGAGCAGGGTCGTCTTCCCGTGGTCAACGTGGCCCATGATCGTCACGACCGGCGGACGCGGCAGCAGATCCGCTTCATCGTCTTGTTCTTCGATCTCCTCGAAGTTATCCTCATCGACCGGGATCTTCAGTTCCACTTCAATGCCGTACTCGTCGGCAACCACTTGGATCGTATCCAGATCGAGCTCCTGGTTGATCGTCGCTACGACACCCATCATAAGCAGTTTCTTGATGACATCGGCTACATCTTTGTGGAACAGTTTCGCCAGTTCGCCGACGGTCATCGTGCCACGAACAATGACTTTCTTCGGAGTATTATCGACCTTCTCACGCTTCTCCTGCTGTCGGTTCTTGCCTTGTCGTTTGCCTTTGCCCTGTTTGATGTTGCTGGCTTTGTGATCGTCGAAGCGTTTATGATTCGGTTTGGTCTTCTTCGTCGTCTTGCCCTTCGTGGCATCATCCAATTTGCTCGCTTTGCGCGCTCCGCGGGCACCGGCAACGGCGATCAGATCATCGTCGACCTCAACGGCTTCAACCGCAGTTCTGACTACCGGCGCTTCGCCGCTATTGGTCTTATCTGCTGCGGCTTTGCCGCTTCCGCCTTGTCCCGAACGGCTGCGCTCCCGCTCCTGCTGCTGTGCCGCCGGTTTGGCTTCCCGTTCGCTCTTCGCATCGGACTTCCTATCTTGAGCTGCACGTCCCTTGGACTTGGACTGGGATCTGGTTGTTTTCTTCGCTTTATCCTTTGCTTCGGTCTTCTTCTCGTCGCTGGACGACTGTGCAGCGGTTTGCTGCGCTGCTTCTTGAGCAGCGGAGCTGGACTCCTTCTTCTGCGCGGTTTCCGCACCGGTGCGCTTCGCTTCGGCGCTTGCCTTGATATCGCGGAAGAACTGCTCGACTCTCTCGATCATCTCCGGTTCCATCACGCTCATATGATTATTGACAGGCATGTTTACCCGCTTTAGGATCGTAATGATTTCCTTGCTGCTCATATTCAGCGACTTCGCGTATTCGTATACTCTAATTTTTTCCTTGTTTCCTTGTTTGCTCAATACCTTTCACCTCCATATGGTTCTGGCTCACTCTCATTCAACGCTCTTGAGCATAGCGTCAGCGAACCCTTCATCCATCACAGCGATGACGACCCGTTCCATTCTTCCGGTAGCCTTTCCCAGAGCCCCCCTGTCCACTTCCTGTATGAGCGGAACTTGGTAATATCGACATTTGTCCTTGAACTTCTTCGCGGTATTTGCTGAGGCATCCACAGCCAGGATCACGAGATGAGCCTTGCCCTGTTGAATCGCCTGCAGTGCTTTCTCTTCTCCGCCGGCCAATTTGCCTGCTCGTTGGGCTAGCCCGAGAAGGGACAGGAATCTATTCCTCATCGTCCATCCCCGTTTCACGCTGCGCCAGGAATTCATCCTCCACTCGTATGAAGTCTTGTGCCAGCTGCTCATAGACCTCCAGGCCGACACTAGCTTTCAACGAACGGTCAAGAGCGCGTGATTTCTTCGCAAGTTCGAAGCAGGCGACATTCCCGCACAGATAGGCGCCGCGCCCAGATTTTTTGCCGGTAACATCGATCATGATCTCACCTTCCGGCGTGCGGACGACTCGGATCAGCTCTTTTTTGCTCTTCGTCTCCTGGCAAGCGACACACTTGCGCAGCGGTATTTTGCGTCGTCTCACAGACCATCCCCCCTAAGGTCAGCTTACTCAAAGCTGTGCATCCTGTTCTCCATCTTGAACGGATTCTTCTGCTTCTTGATGTTCGCGTGACCGCGCGAGCTCTGCCTCAGCTCGTTGCGATTCGCTCTTGATATCGATCTTCCAGCCGGTTAATTTAGCGGCTAGACGGGCATTTTGGCCTTTGATGCCGATCGCCAGCGACAGCTGATGATCGGGCACGATGACCCGGGCAACTTTCTCTTCTTCCAGTGCGATCACTTCGATCACTTGTGCGGGGCTTAAAGCGTTGGAGACGAATTCCTCGACATCTTCTGACCAGCGGACGATATCGATCTTCTCCCCGCGCAGTTCGTTCACAACGGTCTGTACACGCATCCCCTTCGGACCGACACAGGAGCCGACGGGATCCACTTCCTCATCGCGGGAATAGACGGCGATCTTCGAGCGGAATCCCGCTTCACGCGCTACGGACTTGATCTCCACTACTCCCTCATAGATCTCCGGCACTTCCAGCTCGAAGAGGCGTTTCAGCAGCCCCGGATGGGTGCGGGACAGGAAGATCTGCGGACCTTTGGTGGTGTTTTCTACTCTGGTGATGTAGGCTTTGATGCGTTCGCTTTGCTGGAATTTCTCGTTCGGCATCACTTCATTGAGCGGCAGCACTGCTTCTACTTTGCCAAGATCGACATAGATATTGCGTGTGTCTTGCCGCTGTACGATGCCCGTGACTATATCTTCTTCCTTATCGATAAAAGCTTCATAGATAAGTCCGCGCTCCGCTTCGCGGATGCGTTGCGTAACGACTTGCTTAGCGGTCTGTGCAGCGATGCGGCCGAAATCGGCCGGCGTCACCTCGATCTCGACGATATCATCAAGCTGATAGTTAGGATTGATCTCCCGGGCAGCATCCAGAGAGATCTCCAGCCGCGGATCCAGGGTTTCTTCCACCACCGTCTTGCGGGCGAATACTTTAATAACCCCCGTTTCGCGATTGATATCCACGCGGACATTCTGCGCAGTATTAAAGTTTCGCTTGTAGCTCGAGATCAAAGCTGCCTCGATCGCGTCAAGCAGAATATCCTTGCTTATGCCTTTCTCGCGTTCAATCTCATTCAGCGCTTCTATAAAATCAGTGTTCATGATGAACGTTTCCTCCCTTCACACTCTCCAACATTCCTACATCTCTATCGCAAGTCTCGCCGAGGCAACTTTCTGCATCGGTACGGTGTACAACTTCTTGCCGATATGTATGGTGATTTCATGTTCATCGTAGCTTTGCAGGTATCCTTCAAACTCTTTCAGACCGTCAACGGGTTCATAAGTCTTCACATAGACATATTTGCCGACGGCCCGCTCAAAGTCGCGCGGTGTCTTCAGCGGCCGCTCGGCTCCCGGGGACGATACTTCTAAGAAATACGCATCGGGAATCGGGTCTTCCTCATCCAGCCGGAAGCTCAGATATTCACTGATCTTGGCGCACTCCTCGATATCAATACCGCCTTCCTTATCAACAAACACGCGCAAGAAGCGATTGCGCCCTTCCTTGACATATTCGATATCAACGATCTCGAACTCCGGATGTTCTTGCAGATATGGTTCAAGAAGTTGTTCTACGATTTGCTTGATGGATCCGCTGCTCAACAATCGCATCCTCCTTCATGTATGGACATTTATGGGCAAAATGTAAAGAGTGGGTTGCCCCACTCTTACAGCCGAAAATATCGAAAAGTTAACAAGTATAATTATAACATAAACATGTAAATGTTTGCAAGAGTGGTTTGGGATTGCTTAGAATAGCGACAACTGGTTGGTTTCAGGCAATCCTTGGAAGCAGCCCATCTGGCTCAGAATCTCGACGATCGTCTTCGAAGCCTTGGAACGCATCTGGAAGTCCTCGACGGACAGGAAATCTCCCTCTTCCCGCGCCGCCACGATATTCCGCGCTGCGTTCACGCCGACGCCCGGAATCGCGGAGAACGGCGGAATGAGCTTGTCGCCGTCGATGATGAAGCGGGTTGCTTCGGAACGGTACAGATCGATCGGTTTGAAACCGAAGCCGCGGGCCGTCATCTCCAATCCCATCTCGAGGATCGGGATCATCGATTTCTCCTTCGATGTTGCCTGGAAGCCCTTCGCCTCGATCTCTTCCAGCTTAGCCCTGATCGCATCGTAACCTTGGGTGAACAGCTCGACATCAAAATCTTCTGCCCGTACTGAGAAATAGGCAGCGTAGAAAGCGATCGGATAATACACTTTAAAATATGCCGTGCGCACAGCTGAGATAACGTAAGCGGCAGCATGGGCCTTAGGGAACATGTACTGGATGCGCTGGCAGGACTCGATATACCAATCCGGTACGCCGCACTTCTTCATCTCTGCGATCCATTCCTCCGTTAGACCTCTGCCCTTCCGCACGCTCTCCGTAATCGTAAAGGCCAAGCTCGCATCCATGCCCGCCTTATAGATCAGATACAGCATGATATCATCGCGGCAGCCAATGACCGTCTTGATCGTGCATGTACCGTTGCGGATCAATTCCTGTGCGTTGCCAAGCCATACCCCGGTGCCGTGAGACAGCCCGGAGATCTGCAGCAGATCCGCGAAGGTCTTCGGCTGCGTCTCTTCGAGCATCTGGCGGACAAAGCGGGTCCCCATCTCCGGCACGCCGTAGGTGGCCACCGACGACTTGATCTGCTCCGGCGTGACGCCGATCGCTTCAGTGGAGCTGAAGATGCTCATCACCTTCGGATCGTTCATCGGGATCGTCGTCGGATCGACACCGGTCAGATCCTGCAGCATCCGCATCATCGTCGGATCATCGTGGCCGAGGATATCCAGCTTGAGCAGGTTTGCATCATAGGCGTGATAGTCGAAGTGCGTCGTCTTCCATTCGGAACTGGTGTCATCGGCGGGGTACTGCACCGGTGTAATGTCTTCGATCTCCATATAATCCGGAACGACGACGATTCCTCCGGGATGCTGACCCGTGCTGCGTTTAACGCCGGTACAGCCGCTGGCGAGCCGCGCCTCTTCGGCGCTGCGCCATTTGATCTGGTGATCTTCCTCATATTTCTTAACGAAGCCGTAGGCGGTCTTCTCTGCTACGGTGCCGATCGTCCCTGCACGGAAGACGTTCTTCTCACCGAACAACTCCTTCGTATAGTTATGCGCATGGGGCTGGTATTCGCCGGAGAAGTTCAAATCGATATCCGGCACCTTGTCCCCTTTAAATCCAAGGAAGGTCTCAAAGGGGATGTCCTGTCCGTCGCCTTTCATAATATGACCGCACTTCGGACAGTCCTTATCCGGCAGATCGAAGCCGCTCGGGATGCTGCCGTCAAGGAACCATTCACTGTGCTTGCATTCTGGATTGCGGCACAGATAGTGCGGCGGCAGCGGGTTGACCTCCGAGATGCCGAGGAAGGTGGCAACAACGGAGGAACCAACGGAGCCCCGGGACCCGACGAGATAGCCGTCTTCATTGGACTTCTTCACCAGCCGTTCAGAGATGAGGTAGTTCGCAGAGAAGCCGTACTTGATGATCGGCACGAGTTCCTTCTCCAAGCGGTCGACCACCACTTGCGGCAGCGGATCGCCGTACATCTCCTTAGCTGTATTGTAGCACTTCTCACGGATCTCCTCATCGGCGCCTTCGATGACGGGCGTGAACAGCTTATCCGGGAACAATTCAAATTCTTCCACGCTGTCTGCGACTTCATTCGGATAGCGGATCACAACATCATAGGCATCCTGCTCGCCGAGATGCGCCATCTCCTCCAGCATCTCCTTCGTCGTACGGAAATGCGCCTCAGGTTTGCGCATATCCTTCAGCGGACTGAAGCCCGTGATGCCGTGGATCGTGATATCCCGCAGCAGCTTGTCCCGCGGATGGAGATAATGGGCATTGCCCGTTGCCACGACAGGCTTGCCAAGCTTCTTGCCAATGGCGACGATCCTGCGGTTCGCTTCCTCTAATTGCTGGATACTGCCGACGAGCCCCTTGTCGACGAGATGCAGGTTCATGGAAACGGGCTGTACTTCCAGTACATCGTAGAACTGCGCCACTTCCTCTGCTTCTTCCTGGGTCTTGTTCAGCACCGTCTCGAACAGCTCGCCCTTCTCGCAGCCAGAAGACAGAATTAAGCCCTCCCGGTACTCCTGCAGAACACTTCTCGGGATGCAGGGCACCCGGTTGAAGTATTCCGTATGCGACAGCGAGATCAGCTTATAGAGATTCTTCCTGCCCTGCGGGTTCTTCGCATAGATGCAGATGTGGAAAGGCCGGGCATTCGAAAGATCCTTGCCGACATAATCGTTCAGCTGCTCCAATCGCGTGATATTGCGCGCTTCGCATTCCTTCAGCAGCTCGAGGAGAATCGACGCCAAAGCTACGGTATCGTCGATCGCCCGGTGATGGTTCTCAAGGCTGACCTTAAACTTCTCCGCCAGCGTGTTCAGACGATGGTTTTTCATTGACGGGAAGAGCATCCGCGCCAGTTCCAGAGTATCGAGCGACGGGTTCGCCAGTTTCGGCATGCCGAGCTCCTGACATGCCGCCTGGATGAAGCCCATATCGAACTGCGCATTGTGCGCGACAAGCACGCTGTCGCCGACGAATTCGATAAACTGCGGGAGCACTTCTGACAGATCCGGTGCGCCCTTGACCATCTCATCGTTGATGTTCGTGAGCTGCATGATATGATAGGGAATCTTCTCATGCGGATTCACGAAGGTGGAGAACCTGCCGACTTCTGTGCCATTCTGCAGCTTCACACCGGCTATCTCGATGATCTTGCTGTGATTGATCGAGAGTCCCGTCGTCTCGATATCGAACACCACATAGGTCTCCGACGCCAGATCCCCTTCCCGCGGCTGTGTGACGATCGGCACGGCGTCGTTGACGACATTGGCTTCCACGCCGTAGATCGGCTTGATGCCGTATTTCTTGGCGGCCTTAGCCGCCTCCGGGAAGGCTTGAACACCGGCGTGGTCGGTGATGGCGAGCGCCTTATGTCCCCAGCTGGCCGCCAGCTTCATATATTCCGAGATCGACGGGATCGCATCCATCGTGCTCATGTTCGTATGGAGATGCAGCTCCACCCGTTTCTCTTCGGCATCATCGATTCGCTCCGCCGGCGGTTTGATCTCGCAGAGGTCGTTCGGTACCATAACCAGCTCCGGCACCTGCATGAAGCGGTCGTACTCCACCCTGCCGCGCGCCAGGAGCCAGATTCCCTCCCGCAGTCCTTCCATCTTTGCAAGGTCATTTTTGTCCTTCACGAACAGCTTCACCGACAGTGAATCCGTATAATCTGTTATATTGAACAGATACAGCGTCGTGCCGTTGCGGAGTTCCTTCACTTCCAAGCCGAAGACAGTGCCTTGGATCGTAATCCTCCTCTCTTCATCTCGAACTTCCTTAATCGGCACCGGCTCATCCTTGATCTCATAGCCGAAGACGAAGCGTTCGCTGCTGCCGCCGGCGGCGGTTGGTTTCACTTTAGCCGCCTCCGCTTCTTCCAGCATCGTCTGCATCAGAAGGCGTTCTTCCTCTTCCCGCTGCTGCTGGAAGCGTTCGTACTCCTCTTGCAGGGTTTCTTGCAGCGCTTCGCTCAGCTTCAGCTGAACGCGGAATTCCCGTGAGAAATAATCGCGATAGAAACGAACGATATATTCATCGACTTGCTTGCGTTTGGCCAGTTCGAGACCGGTGGCATCGGCCAGCAGCACCGTGATCGTCTCCTTGTTCACTTCGATGGCCGATTTGGCCAGCCAACCGTTCACGGAGACCAGCTGACGCTTAATCCATTCCGCGCAGAGGCTCCAATACTCCTCCACGAGCGAGCGGTGATCGACGGCCCCAGTATAACGCATCACGAAAGTGACCGCCGCGATATGGGAGAAGTGCTCCTGAATCTTCTTCGTAAACGTAAGAAAAACATGCTTCGGCAGCAGTTTATCCTTTACGATATAGAACGTCCATGCGCGGTTGGTACGGCTGACTTCTACTGTATCGATATACCCGTCCGTGAAATATTCATTCACCATCTCGAGCGACAGGCCTGTTTGCTTCAGAAGCAGTTCGAAACGGCTGCGTTTCTCCGCTGTTAGTCCCACGAGTGCTCCCCTCCCGAATAAATAAGCCAAGGGCTGTCGGAATCCTTAGAATCCTAAGCCCTCTCAAGTCTAACAACATCATACATTGACGGTTAAGCGACGTATAGAACGCGACCAGCAGGCACGATCAGATGCGAAGCTCGATTAATATGCGCGTGCAAAAACTACGGTATGCTTCGCCTGTTCTTCGCAGACCAGGCACTTGCTCTTGTGCTCATCGACGATGAATGGAATATTGCGGCTTGTCGCCTTCGTCTCAAGCTTCACCTGATGCTCGCATGCCTCCGATCCGCACCAGCCTGCATATACGAAGCCTCGTTTCTCCGTGAACAGCTCCTTCAGCTCATCCAGGGTGTCCACTGAGTAGGTGTGTTCCTTCATGAAGGCAAGGGCGCGGTTAAACATCTCCTGCTGGATCTCTTCTAAGGTGCGCTGCACTTCTACGAGCAGGTCTTCCTGCTTCACCGTCCGCTTCTCGCCGAGACGGGTTGCCAGCACGACTTGTCCGTTCTCGAGATCCCGCGGCCCCAGTTCGATGCGGAGCGGTACACCGCGCATCTCATACTCGTTGAACTTCCAGCCGGGGCTTAAGTCAGGACGATCATCCACCCGCACGCGAATGCCGGCTTGTTTCAGAAGTTCATAGTATTCGTCCGTCTTCGCCAGCACCTGCTCCCTCGTCTTCTGCGGGCCAATTGGGATCATGATCACCTGGGTCGGCGCAACTTTAGGCGGCAGAGCCAGTCCTTTGTCATCGCCGTGAACCATGATCAAGGCGCCGATCAGACGCGTGCTGACACCCCAGGAGGTGGTATGCACATATTGATGCTTATTCTCCCGATCGAGATATTTGATCTCGAAGGCTTCTGCAAAGTTCGTTCCAAGGTAATGGCTTGTTCCAGCTTGCACCGCTTTGCCGTCCTTCATCATCGCTTCGATCGAATAGGTATCTACGGCACCGGCAAACTTCTCCGACGGCGTCTTCTGGCCGACGATTACCGGGATGGCCAGCACATTCTCGACGAAGTCCCGATAGATCTCCAACATCCGCATCGTCTCTTCGCGCGCCTCTGCTTCCGTCTCATGGGCCGTATGCCCTTCCTGCCAGAGGAACTCACTGGTTCTGAGGAACGGCAGCGTCCGTTTCTCCCAGCGGACGACGTTCGCCCATTGGTTGATCAGAAGCGGCAGATCGCGATAGGAATTGATCCACTTAGCATACATATGACCGATCATCGTCTCCGATGTCGGGCGAATCGCCAGTCTCTCTTCCAGTTTCTCTCCGCCGGCTTCCGTTACCCAAGGCAGTTCCGGGTTAAATCCTTCGACGTGCTCCTTCTCCTTCTGGAAGAAACTCTCCGGAATGAACAGCGGGAAGTAGGCATTGCGATGTCCTGTCTCCTTAAAACGGCGGTCCAGTTCGCGCTGACATAGTTCCCAGATCTCATATCCGTCCGGCTTGAAGACCATGCAGCCGCGCACCGGCGCATAGTCCATAAGGTCAGCCTTGCGGATCACATCGATATACCAAGCTGAAAAATCCTCACTCTGCGGAGTGATGAACGACTTCTCTTTCGCTTCTTTACTCACCCGTTTCACCTCTCGCTATCTCTGAAATAACGCTATGATATCGTAATAAGTGACTGCGATCATCAGCAGGAACAAAGCTGAAAAACCAATCAGATGAACGAGGCTCTCCCGTTCCTGAGAGATCGGCTTGCCGCGCACACCTTCGACGGCGAGGAAGATCAGCCTGCTTCCATCCAAGGCTGGGACCGGCAAGAGATTGAAGATGCCAAGGTATAAGCTGAGCACCGAAGTCCACAGAATCAGCGTCGTCAGTCCTGCTTGTGCTGCCTGTCCCGTTGTCCGTGCGATATCGACGGGACCGCCGAGATCTTCCAGCTTCACTTCCAACGTAACGAGTTTCTGAAGACCGATGAAGATCTGCTCTGTCCAATAGACCACCTGGTTCCAAGTGCCGGAAGCAGCTTCGACCAGGGTAGGCCGGCGATAATCATAGGTCAGTCCGATATAGACCCCTGCCTTGGCCGACTCACCGTCCGTAATCTGAGGCGTTACCGTGAGCTCTATGATCTCTCCGTCCCGCAGCACTTGCCAAGTCATCGGTTTATTCTCGGAAGCGCTGATCATACGGGTCATGCGCTCGCTGTCCTCGCCCAACGTCTCACCGTTGACCTTCACGATCTGATCTCCGGCGCGAACGCCTGCTTCTGCTGCCGGCGACCCCTCGATCACATCGGCGATGACCAGTTTGCCTGTACCTTCAACGGGCACGCCCAGCATGAATACATATACCGTAAACAATACCAGAGCAAGAACGAAGTTCATCAGCGGTCCGCCGAAGATCGTCATCATCCTCTGACCGACGCTCTTGCTCATAAACTGCCGATTAAGCGGTGCGATCTGGTTCTCTTGATTGCGGGCGACGATCATCGCCTTCGGATCGATCTCATATCGCGTCACATCGCCCTTGCTGTCAAGCTCCACATGAAGATCCCGTTCGATGTCCAGTTTAACGACCTCGCCTTGCGTTAGATGCGAATAGCGATCCAATTGATCCAGATAGATATGGGTGACGATCCCATCCTTCAGCCGCAGAGCAATCGTCTGTCCCGGATTGATCTGTATGAGTTCGGGATCTTCACCGGCCATTCTAGCGAAACCACCGAAGGGAAGCAGGCGGAAGGCATATTTGGTCTCGCCCTTCTTAAAGGACAGCAGCTTCGGACCGAAGCCGATGGCGAACTCTCTTACGAGAATCCCCGCACGTTTGGCAAAGAACATATGCCCCCATTCATGGATCCCTATGATCACGAAGAACACGAGAATCGTGTACAGGATAGTCGTTAACAGGTTCAAAACATCTACTCCTCCTTCGCGGAATAACCGGACAACATCATGTCGCTCTTAGATTAACATTATTCACAGCATTTATTCAAGAGAACCGTTGGTCGGATTCGAGTGATGCTTGATCTTCCACGGGATTATGGCGATGAGTGACGATCACATGATCTTCGCTTGATGCTGATCAGATCCTCACATGACGCTAACGGAACTGCAGTACCTTATTTGAGACAAAAAACGTTTCTCCCCATCCTAACGGAACGTCATTCCCTTATTCTCATAGAAACCGCCGATTTTACCTTAGTTCTAAGCAAAATAACGTATCCACGTTCCGTTAGCTCGGCAAATTCCGGCATTTTCGGGATAATAACGAACCCACGTTCCGTCAGCTTCACCCCAAGCCTGATCTTAAAACGCTCCGCGTTACCTGCCTCTGTCCAAATCTCGCTCACGCAAACAGGCGGCGGGCTTCCATACGCGCCCATTCATCGGCGGATAAGATCTCCTCCAGCTCCGGACGGGCGATCACTGTATGCCTGTTCATCACCTCAGCGATGATGTCTTCGATCTGAAGGAAGGAGATCTGTCCTTGCAGGAAACGTTCCACGGCAATCTCATTGGCAGCATTGAAGACCGTCGGCATCGTACCGCCGCATCTTCCTGCATCATAGGCCATGCGGATGCAGGGGAAACGCTCTTCATCCATCTCATAGAAATGAAGCTTGCCCGCACGGACCAGATCCAGCGATTGGAACGGGCCGGACTTACGCTGCGGGTAAGTTAGTGCATATTGGATCGGCACGCGCATGTCCGGCAGGCCCATCTGGGCGATGATGCTCGTGTCGACGAATTCAACCATCGAATGGATGATGCTCTCAGGATGGATCACCACCTCGATCTGGTCATAGGCAAGCCCGAACAGCCAATGGGCTTCGATCACCTCGAGCCCCTTGTTCACCATCGTCGCAGAATCGACGGTAATCTTGGCACCCATCGACCAGTTCGGGTGCTGCAAGGCTTCTTCCACCTTCACATCGACCAGCTCTTCCCGCGAACGGCCGCGGAACGCACCGCCGGATGCCGTCAGGATGATCTTCTTCACCTCTCGCCGCTCTCCACCATTCAGACATTGGAAGATAGCAGAATGCTCGCTGTCAATCGGAATGATCGGCACCCGTTTCTTCCTTGCAGACTCCATGACGAGGTGACCGGCGCTGATCAGGGTCTCCTTGTTCGCCAGTCCAATGGCAATACCTGCATCGATCGCAGCCAGAGTGGGCGAAAGCCCCCTCGCACCGATGATCGCAGTGATCAGCATATCCGCTCCGGCATGGGCTGCCACTTGCAGGAGTCCATGCTCGCCATGTTCAATCTCTACCTTATATCCGAGCCCGCTTGATATGAGTTCTTCACGAAGCTCTGCCGCGCTCTCCTCATCGATGCAAGAGACAAGTCGCGGGCGAAACCGCTTGACCTGTTCGGCAAGCAAAGCGGTATTACGCCCGGCAGCTAATGCAACGACTTCGTATTCGTCGGGATGAGCGGCGATGACATCCAAGGTCTGTGTGCCGATCGAACCCGTCGATCCGAGAATCGCTATTCGTTTCTTCACGCAAGTTCTCTCCTTATCTACAGCTCACTAACTGCGGCAAACCTGCAGTCAAATCCGCGACATTCTGCAGCATCTGAAGCTGCGCAATCCGTCACCATATCCTATCTCAGACATGCTATTACAAGCCGCGTCCATGCCTAGACTACAACAAGCCTAAGAGGTGAATCGCAGGGAAGACGATGAGCCAGCTGTCTACTCGATCCAGGATGCCTCCGTGGCCAGGAAACAGCTTGCCGGAATCCTTCACTCCTTGCAGGCGTTTATAGGCGCTTTGGATCAGATCGCCAAGCTGCCCGAGGACTGCGATGAACGCACCAAGCAGCATGGCTTGTCCAGCACCGATCCAATCTGGATTGAACAGGGCGAATCCAAACGCGAACAACACCGCGACGGCGATCCCGCCGATCGCTCCTTCGATGGTCTTCTTCGGGCTGATCTTCGGTGCCAGCTTGTGTCTTCCGAGCAGCATACCGGAAAAATACGCTCCGCTGTCCGTAAGCCAAATGCAGCCGAAGATGAAGAGGGACCAAAGCAATCCGTCCTCCGGCAGCATCCTCGTGACAATCATATATCGAAAACCATAGCCTATGTACAGGACTCCAACCAGCAGAACCGCGATGCGATGCAGATTCGTCCTATGATGAAAGAATACTGTCATCAGAAGCAAGATGAATACGGTGAACCATATGTATGTACGATCGCTGAATGGAATATCCGGCCACATCAAATCAAGAGGCAAGGTCAGCCCGATCACCGCTATGTAACCTGCGTATACGCCGCTTCCCAATCCCTGGATTCGATTCATTCGCGCGAACTCATAGAAACCGATCGCAGCCATCAACGCGATGAGCAGTTGATACGCATACCCGCCCCATACCAACATCCCGACAAAGACGAGTACGGCGATCACGCCGGTAATGATTCTCTGCTTCAACGCATCACTCCCCCATCTTCCATACTGCGATATCCCCGCTGTACTTTGCTGTGCATGTTGCCGATATATGATGCAGCTTCGATGGATATAACCCGTATATTGCAAATTGTGTTAATCCTATCGCGCATAATGATATACCGTATATCGCAACTCGTGATAACATGTCTATTGCATCTTGATCTATCGATATCCTGCAATTCGTTATAATCCGATGTACGCAGTCAAATGCAGCGATACATAGCGATACATTCAGAACGATCCCATAAACCGATCGACACAGCAAAGGGATTAAGTAACCAATCCTCCATACCGTCGAACCCGCTGTTGATAGATCCGAATCGCTTCATAGAAGTGTTCTTTCGTGTAGGCCGGCCAGTATACATCGGTGAAGACAAATTCCGTATAGGCGCATTGCCACAGCATAAAATTACTGATGCGAATCTCACCGCTGGTTCGGATCAGGAGATCCGGGTCAGGCAGCTCGCTCGACAGCAGACGTTCCGTGATATGCCGATCCTCCAGATCCTTGGGATCGATGATCCCGGCTTGCACATCCTCCGCGATTTTCCTCACCGCTTCTACAATCTCTCGCCTGCTCCCGTAATTTAAGGCGAAGTTCAACACGAGGCCCGTATTGTTCTTCGTGCTTTCAATCGCTGTTTCAACGGCTTCTAAGGTATGTGCCGGAAGACCATCGGTCCAGCCCATCATGCGGACTTGGACGTTGTTTGCGATGAGCTCATCCAGTTCGATCGCCAGGAACTCCTGCGGCAGCCGCATGAGGAAGTCGACTTCTTCCTTCGGTCTCTTCCAGTTTTCCGTAGAAAATGCGTACATCGTCAAATACTTAATACCAAGCTCATTGGCAGCGAGCGTGATATTCTTCACGGTCTTCATTCCGGATTGATGACCAGCGATTCTAGGCAGGCCCCGCTGTTTCGCCCATCGTCCGTTGCCATCCATGATAATCGCGACGTGCTGCGGGATGTTATCGGGAGACACGGAGGATTGTCGAGCTGCTGCGCGGGGTTGGCTTTTTTTGAACCAATCGAACATGGATCCTTCCCCCATGATAAGATCTAGACCGGCTTTAGGTTACCCCACCGAAGAAGCGGTGGGGTGAACGGTTAGATGTCCATGATTTCTTTTTCCTTAGCCGCTAGTACTTTATCGATTTCTGCGATATATTTGTCCGTCAGTTTCTGCACTTCATCTTGATAGCGGCGGGATTCGTCTTCGGAGATCGAGTCTTTCTCCAGCTTCTTGATCTCATCGTTGGCATCGCGGCGAATGTTGCGCACAGCAACCTTCGCATCCTCGCCGTATTTTCTGGTCAGCTTGACCAGTTCCGTACGGCGTTCTGCCGTAAGCGGCGGAATGTTGATGCGGATCACCGACCCGTCATTCACCGGTGTCAGACCGAGATCCGATTTCATGATCGCTTTTTCGATTTCGCCGATCGAACTCTTATCCCAAGGCTGAATCATAAGCGTACGCGGATCCGGTACAGAGATGTTGGCCAACTGATTGATCGGTGTCGGAGTACCATAGTAATCTGCTTGGATGCGTTCCAACAGCGACGGAGTTGCGCGTCCGGCGCGAAGCGAGCCCAATTCCCGCTTTAGGGCTGCAATGGCTTTTTCCATGCGTTCCCTAGCGTCCTGCATTACCGATTGTGGCATTAGACAACACTCCCTCTTACGATCGTTCCGATTTTTTCTCCTAGCACAGCTCTTCTGATATTGCCTTTCTCCGTGATGGAGAATACGATGAGCGGTATATTGTTATCCATGCACAAGGATGAGGCTGTGGAGTCCATCACTCCGAGTCCCTTGTTCAGCACATCTAGATATGTAAGCTCATCATACTTCTCAGCATCTTTGTACTTGAAGGGATCTGCTGAGTATACACCGTCAACCTTGTTCTTCGCCATCAAGATCACTTCTGCCTCGATCTCAGCGGCGCGCAGAGCAGCTGTGGTATCCGTAGAGAAGTAAGGATTCCCCGTTCCGCTCGCGAAGATGACGACGCGTCCTTTCTCCAGATGGCGGATCGCTCGGCGACGAATATAGGGTTCTGCAATCTGCTGCATGGCGATTGAAGTCTGTACGCGCGTAGGTACGCCAATCTTCTCGAGGGCATCTTGGAGCGCCAGTGAATTCATCACCGTCGCCAGCATTCCCATATAATCAGCCGTCGCCCGGTCGATGCCTTGCTCGCTGCCGGAGATTCCTCTCCAGATATTGCCGCCACCGACCACTATCGCGACTTCCACATTGAGTTCCACCACTTCTTTGATCTGTTCAGCGATCGAAGCGATCGTCTGTGCTTCGATGCCGTATCCAACTTGGCCAGACAGAGCTTCACCGCTCAATTTTAGTACGACCCGTTTGTATACAGGCTGCTGACCCACCAATAGATCCCTCCGTTTCTCTTTGCCACTTCTATACTCGAATTCGAAGGATTTTCTTGCGATGATTGTATCTCTTTATAAAGAAAGGAACACGCGGGTGTTCCAATCTCTCATCGGTTCATTGCTGTTTTACTTGCGCCATAACTTCTTCGACAAAGTTATCTTCCTTCTTCTCCAAACCTTCGCCAAGCTCGAAGCGCGCGAAACGGCGGATCGTGATGTTCTCGCCGATCTGAGCGATCATCGAGTTGAGCAGCTGACCAATGGTTAGATCCGGATCCTTGATGAAGGATTGCTCAAGCAAGCAAACCTCTTCATAATACTTAGCCATACGGCCTTCCACCATCTTGTCAACGATCTTCTCCGGCTTGCCTTCGTTCAATGCCTGTGCACGAAGAATCTCGCGCTCCTTGTTCAACTCTTCTTCCGGAACTTCGTCCTTGCTCACATACTTCGGAGCTGCAGCAGCGATCTGCATCGCGATATCGCGGACAAATTGCTTGAAGTTATCGGTCTTCGCTACGAAGTCTGTCTCACAGTTCACCTCGACGAGTACACCGATGCGGCCTTCACCGTGGATGTAGGATTCAACCAAACCTTCGGTAGCCAGACGACCTGCCTTCTTAGCCGCTGCGGACAATCCCTTCTCGCGAAGGATCTTCATCGCTTGCTCCATATCACCTTGCGCTTCCTCAAGCGCCTTCTTGCAATCGAGCATACCTGCTCCTGTCTTCTCGCGTAGCTCCTTAACTTGGGCTGCTGTTACTGCCATCTTAATCATAGCCTCCTTAAAGTTCAATGACTCATCAGATCGTTAAGTTAGCGTGTATACTCTCCCAAAAAAAGGGCGGTGATAGGTTTATACAACCTTCAAACCACCCTTTGTTCGCTTGTTCCTATTCCTTATGCGGACGTTTCTTCGCCTTGACGCGCTTCGACAACGGCATCGGCGATCTTCGATGTGAGCAGTTTCACCGCGCGGATCGCGTCATCGTTGCCTGGGATCACGTAGTCGATCTCGTCCGGATCACAGTTCGTATCGACGATCGCGATGATCGGGATACCAAGCTTGCGAGCTTCCGAAACGGCGATGCGCTCTTTGCGCGGGTCGATGACGAAGAGTGCGTCCGGCAATTGCTTCATATTCTTAATGCCGCCGAGGAATTTCTCCAGGCGCTCTTTTTCCTTGCGCAGGATGATTACTTCCTTCTTCGGCAGAAGTTCGAAAGTGCCGTCCTCTTCCATGCGCTCCAGTTCATGCAGACGCGCGATGCGCTTCTGGATCGTCTGGAAGTTGGTCAGTGTACCGCCAAGCCAGCGTTGGTTGATCCAGAACATGCCGCAGCGTTCTGCTTCTTCTCTAACAGAATCCTGCGCCTGCTTCTTCGTGCCCACGAAGAGAATCGTACCGCCTGATGCTGCAAGAGATTTTACGTAGTTGTAAGCTTCTTCTACTTTCTTAACTGTCTTCTGGAGATCGATGATATAGATCCCGTTGCGTTCGGTGAAGATGTACTTTTCCATCTTAGGGTTCCAGCGGCGAGTCTGGTGACCGAAGTGCACCCCAGCCTCGAGCAGCTGTTTCATGGAAATCACTGCCATCTTCACGCACCTCCTTATATTGGTTTTGTGTGTTGCCCTCCGCCCGTGTCATCTCCTGCCAGAACTCCCTTATGGAAGCACCGTTGGTCAGGATTCACAAGCGTGTGTTCTTAACACCGTCAATTAATATACCATAATCATGAACTCCTATGCAACTACAAGAAATGCCGAGCATCTCCCTCATAACGCCCGGCCCATTCATTCTTTATTGTATAACATCTTCGCCATCTGCATATTCGTCCTGGGCTATACACCACCGGCATCTTCATCTGCAGCATATGCCGGGTCTTCACCTTCAGCAGATTCATCTTGTGCTGCTGTAACGCGTACACCGCTTGTCAGCACATCCAGCAGCTCAGCAAACGTCGGATCGTTCATAAATTCATAATATCCCGGCTGGATGCTGCGTTCATCCGGAAGATCTGCTGCTGCAGTGAGGAAAGCCTCCTGCGCATCCAGGAGCTTCGCTTGCGTTAAGAGTTCCGCGATCTCCTCGAGATTCATCTCAGGGGGAATATAGATACTGCGAATCGTGCGATCATAGGCGATGGTTATCTTCTCATATTCGGAGACCAGACGATATCCATAGCGCGCCGCCGCTTCTTGCAAGGCTGCCTCATCGAGCATCTCAGGGCTTGCACCGAAAGTCAGCAGGCGGATTAGGAGCGCGCCGGTGATCAAGCCGCTCCCTAATCCGAGCCAATAGATCGACTTCTTATTCAATGTTCACCGCCCCCTGCGTCGGCTAGCTGCAGGATGAAACGAACTTCGCTGGGATTCATCCCCGTCTCCTTGACGATCTGGCTAGTTGTCAGCCCCCGTTCCTTCAGCTCCAACAGCTGCCTGAACCGGTCCTGAAAGCTCTCTGCAGCTTGTGCTTCGGCCTGTATATCGGTACTTGCACCGGTCTTAGATGCTGCCGCCGGCTTCAGTCCGTCCCCATGCTGTGCAGCCCCATCCTCCAGCACCTTGATGCGTTCTTCCAATCTGCGCAAGCGATCCAGCCATAGCGCGCGTTCCTTCTGCTGCTCCTGCTTAAATTGCACGAGCTGATCGAGCACCTCTTGGTTGCTTGCTTCGATCTCCTCAACGTGTTGGTCCAGCACCTGTTCCAGATCGTGGAGCAAGGCGGGATGTTGATCGGGTGCGGCGTATTTCTTCCGAAAGATCCAAGTATAGACGATGATGACGCAGCCGAGCAGGGCAACGATCTGCCACGCTTCCACCCGGCACCCACTCCTTATAGTGATAGATCGATATGTTTCCCTTTGTATGGATGTACGGATTGCACAGCCTTGCGATCCGCGGATGTTTCCCTGCGGCCGCGCTGCTGCCGGCCGCTGTCATCCCGCTCCTCGCTGCCTTCATCTTCACCAATCATCCGCGTGTGTGCTTCATCGACTTCGGTGCTGCGCTTCAACTGCATCTCAGCTTGCTTCGCTGTCTGCATCGCGAGCATATTCTGGTCGTAAGCAGGCTTCTGAGCGAGTTGATGCTGGATGTTGCCCGCGTCGTTCACCCGCGGCAGAGCGATCTGCATCTCGATGGATCTGAGCGTCATATCCGCCACTCCTTCACATCATGTTATGGCCTGCATCGTGATCTCGCCGTCTTCATAGCGGAATACCACATGCTGTGCGGCATCCTTGATGAAGCGGGTGTATCGGCCGATGACGATCTTCGATCCTCCGTAGATCACACCGCCGACTTCAACTTTTGCAAGGTCTGCGTTCTCTATGATGTGTTCCAACTCTTGGATGCGCTCTCTTGAGATCGCTTGCTGTTCGCGCAGCTGCCGTCTGGTCCGCTGGAACTTGCTAAGCAGCTCCTGCTTATCAGGCGGAAGCGGCGCTCCTGAAGCCATCTGTTCTAAGATTTTTAAGCCTTTTTCGGTCTTATCCAGATTCTCTGATAACGTTCGCATGTTCTTATAAAGTTCATTCAGTTCATTGCGCACTTCCGGCATGACGCCGACTTCGATGGAAGTGGGGGTATGGGTCATATTCCCGATCGTCCTGGCGATGACGGCCTCTCCTGCCTGGACGATCCCGCCGACGATGAGACCCTTGGCGCCGTTGCAGATCACGGCTCTGCCCGCACGAACATTGGAGTGCATGATACTCTGATTGACGATCAGATCTTCTCCAGCTTCCACATTGGCATCCTGGATGAAGGAACAGCGGATCGATTTAGCGGCTTTGACTATACCTTTGTTGTGTGCAACGATGCCCTCACCGATCTCGATCGAGCCGGCTGCGATGATCTCCGCCCCTTCCACGCTTCCTGTGATCCGGATATCTCCTTCAGCCTTCACTTTAAAGCCGGAGATCACATTCCCGCGAACGACCACATTGCCTACGAAGTCGATATTGCCGCTGCGATAGTCCACGTCTCCATTGACTTCGAATACTGGGAAGACATTCACCTTATCCTGTTCGGTAAAGGTGACCATCCCATCGATCACCGCGTACATCCGCATGAGGTTATCATCAACTACCACGTTCTTGCCTGGTTTCAGATAGGCTTCCTTCACTTTAGGAGGGGGGATGGGCTCCCCAGTTACGCCTTTGCCGGGTATACCATCTACTGCTTCTATGCGCTGTGCGATCACTTGACCTTTCTTGACGTTATTGATCCTCCTTACATCGCGATAATCGACTCGCCCGTCATCCAACACCTGGGGCCGGGGGGAATCGTCTTCCTTCTGAAAGAGATATTCGATCCTGCCGTCTACACCGGGTTCCGGAGGATCCCCCTGGGCTACGACCAGCGGCCGGGTGTAGGCAGTCGGGTTGGCGGCGAACCTGGCCAGTTGATCGTCCATGATGCCGTGTTTGATCCCGTTTGCGCGCAAGAGTTGGCGGAGCTGTTCGATGTCATACGGGCCAAGATCCTCCTTGCCGGTATAAGCGATAGAAGCAGACAGCTTATCCGCCGAGATGGTAACCGCGATCAAGTTGACGCTAGGGTTAAGCGCCTCATTCATCTTCATCCCCCCTGATTACTGACAGGTAATCATTCGCTGAACAATTGATGCTTGCTGTTAGCCAGTACACCTTTAAGCCGGAGAAGCGCTTTGGAATGCAATTGCGAAATCCGTGATGGAGAAAGGGACATCACCTCGGCTATTTCACTTAGAGACAATTCTTCAAAATAGAATAGAGAGACAACGGTGCGTTCTTTCTCAGTCAGACGATCGATGGCTTGACTGAGCATCTCATGCAGATACTGCCTGTGTAACGCTGATTCGGGATTCGGTGCTTTGTCGTCAATTACCGTCGCGATCCTCGTCTCACTATCTTCCTCCTTGATCGGGTCTTCAAGAGAGAAAACGGTCGTCACCGACACGTCGTGCAACATCTGCTGAAACTCCTTCAGCGTAATCCCAAGGTACTCACAGACTTCTTCATCCGTCACAGATCGCAGATACTGCTGTTCCAATACACCATAGGCTTCCTCGATTCGTTTGGCCTTCTCGCGGACCGAGCGGGGCACCCAGTCGCCCTGCCGCAGCGCATCTTGAATGGCACCGCGAATCCGCCATGAGGCATAAGTCTCAAACTGCAGCCCCCGATCGAGGTCGAATTTATCAATTGCATCTATTAGTCCCATTATACCATAACTGATTAAGTCATCTTTAGAAATGCTGCTAGGCAAGCCTATGGACATCCTAGAAGAGACGTATTCCACTAAGGGAAGGTAGGACTCGATCAGTTGGTTCTTCGCTTCCAGCGAACCGTGTTCCTTCCACTCTTTCCATAGATCTAGATTGGCAAGCTTAGACGATTTTTTAACATTCATAAATCATCTTCCTTAGTCTTCTGTCAGTCGTCTTACCACTTGTGCAGCAGTCTCCGGATCGATCGCCGGCCGCTCCCGTTCTTCCTCTTTCAGCGTAATACGAGGGGGCTGAAAGGCTTGGAAGAAAACAGCCGGATCAGCTTGTTGTCCAGGTTGTTTAGCTTGCTTCTTGCGTTCAGGCTGATCAGATTCACCCGCTTTAACCGAGGCCGGATCAGGCAGTTCGATGTCCTCATCCGGCGTCTCGATATCGATATGCCGGCCGATCTCTGCTGCATCAGCTTCATCGTCCGGTCCGCTAACCTGAACATCCATCATAACCAAAGCCAGCAACCACCTGAAGAGGAAAGTCATGACGAATAGAATGCCGAAACTAATGACTCCCCGAATGGTTGCTGTCAGCAGCAAATTATCATTCATCAGGGCTAAGGCAAAGGATAACAACCCTGCCCCGGCACCGATTACGATATTCCATATAATCGAGCCGATCATAACAGCTTTACTCCATTCTGCACACTTCTAATCCTTAATACTCCGTTAGAACTGTCGATCTCAATCGAACGTCCGTAATTGCCCCCCGTATCCTCCGCGATTAAGGGAATCCTATACTTTTGCAACATTTCTTTGCAGCTCTCAACATTGCGCGGACCGATTCTCATCGTATCATGATTAAGCACGAACATCTGTGCTCCGCCGGCCATCTTCGCCTGCAAGCTAGAAACCTTGGCGCCCAGTTTGGTCATGCGTTCGATCAGCGCAGGGATTGCTGTATCAGCATACTTCGCCTCATTGATCGTCTGTTCCCGGGCGATATCGGATGAAGGGAGCATGATATGAGCCATGCCTGCGATTCGCTGTATCGGATCATAGAGGATAAGACCGACGCAAGAGCCAAGCCCAGAGGTCTTCAACAGTCCAGGTGACTTGATCGCATTCAGATCCGCCATCCCGACCTTGATGATGGGGGCGCTGGAAAGCGTCATGCCTACTGCACTCCCAGGACTTGGAAGATCTTGCTTACAGAGTCCGGGTCCGGGATTAAGAAAAAGTGCCCTTCCACTTCTTCGCTGCCATCCATAAACATCGTGTCAATAAACAAAGCTTGTTCCCCCATCTGGCCATACTCGATCATCCCGTAGCTCATAATCGCTCCAGCCATATCGATCGCTAGAGCCGGAACCGTCGGTTGCATATTAATCTTGATAAAATCTGACAAAGAGGATAGATAGGATCCGGCTAATATATTACCAACCTCGGACAATGCGCTTAATTCCAGATCCGAGTATCCATCCGCAGTCACTTCGAGGCCGATCATGCCCTTGAGCAATTTCTTAGCAGAATCATGGGTGAGCACGAAGAACAGATTGCCCGGGGCATCCCCTAAGACTCGGAAATAGACGGCGACGACCACCTGTTCCTCCCCGCCGAGGCTGTCCGTGATCTGATCAAAAGGGACCAGCTTGGCGTTGGGAACGTTCATGTCCACCTGCTTGTCGAGCATCTTAGACAACGCTGTTGCAGCGTGACCGGCGCCGATATTCCCGATCTCCTTCAGCACATCCATCTGAAATTCTGCAAATTGAAATTGATTCACATTAGTCTTCCCCTAACTGTTCCAGTTGAATGATCTCATCTTTGTTCAATACTTCTTGGAGATTCAACAGCACCAGGAGACGATCATTTTCCAGCTTGGCGATTCCACGCAGATATTTCGCCCGAATGCCGCCGACAATCTCAGGAGGTTCTTCGATATGATCTTCATTCACATCGACGACGTCATTCGCCGAATCGACGATCAGACCAACCTCGATTGACTGCTGATTCACGACAATAATCCGCGTGTTGTCCGTGTATGGGGCCGCCTCTAAACCGAAGCGCTCCCTTAAGTCGATAATGGGCACAACAACACCGCGCAGATTGATCACGCCTTTGACGAAATCCGGAGTCTTAGGCACGCGGGTGATCGGCTGCATCCGCTCGATGGTGCGCACCTTATCGACTTCTACCCCGTATTCTTCCGGACCCAAGGAAAACACGACGACTTTTAAATCTTCATTCATGTGTTATGTACCTCCCCTTATCTGATCAAAGCATTCGTATCCAGAATCAATGCGACTTGACCGTCCCCGAGAATCGTTGCTCCCGAGACAGCGAAGACCTGGTTCAGGTATCCTCCCAGGGTTTTCAGAACGATCTCCTGCTGTCCGATAAATTCATCGGTGATGAGTGCAACCAGTTTGTCCCCTTTGTGAACGATGACGACGTTCAGCTCTTGGCTCTGCTGCTTCTCTTCGTGACCAGGAACTTCAAGCACAGAAGCGAGATCGATCAGCGGAATGACATTATCGCGGAATTGAATCATCCGCATGCCGTGGACATAGCGAATATCTTCGTCGTTGACAAGTGCCGTCTCAACTACCGAACTGATCGGGATCGCATATTTCTCCTCGCCAAGGCGGATCAACATCGCCGTGATAATCGACAGCGTCAGCGGCAGTTGAACGGTGAACTTCGTCCCCACTCCTAATGTCGAATCAACGGTGACATCCCCGCCCAGAGAAGTGATCTTCGTCTTAACGACGTCAAGACCGACACCGCGTCCCGAGATATCCGAGATGACTTCTGCCGTGCTGAAGCCGGAAGCGAACAGCAGTTGATATACCTCGCGGTCGCTGAGCCGCTCGGCATCTTCACTCTTCACCACACCGTTCTGGATCGCTTTGCTGAGCACCTTCTCGCGATCGATGCCGCGCCCGTCGTCTTCAATCTCAATGAATACATGGTTGCCGCTCTGATAGGCCCGCAGGTGAACGGTACCCGTCTCCGGCTTGCCCGCCTTGATCCGATCCTCCGGCCCCTCCAGCCCATGGTCCACAGCATTGCGCAGCAAGTGTACGAGCGGATCACCGATCTCATCGACAACGGTGCGGTCGAGCTCGGTTTCGGAACCGGTGATGATCAGATCGACCTTCTTGTTCAATGTCTTCGCCAGGTCGCGGATCATCCGCGGGAAGCGGTTGAATACTGTTTCGACCGGCATCATGCGAAGCTTAAGCACGATGCTCTGCAGATCGCTGCTCACCCTGGCCATGTGCTCCACGGTCTCAGTCAGCTCATGCCTGCCGATCTCCGAAGCCAGCTGTTCCAGCCGGACCCGATCGATCAGCAGCTCGCTGAAGAGATTCATGAGCGTATCCAAGCGTTCGATATCGACGCGGATCGTACGACCTGCCACCTGCTGATTCGACGCGCCGCCTGCACTTGTTTGGCCTTTGGCCTGCTTCTTGCTGTCTTGCTTAGGCTTCTCTGCAGCAGGTTCAGGCTGCGGCTTTGCATCCTGCAGACTTCTGTCTTGCAGTTCTTTCAGTTTCTGTTCGTCGATCGTCTCGATCACGGCATCTTCAATCTCTGAGACGTCCATGATCAGTTTTTTCACTTCTTGTGCATGTAATTTGGTTATGTAATAGACGATGAATTCATGGTCGAATTTCTCCTGTTCGATCTCCTGAACCGATGGAATCGAGCGCGCGATTTCACCGCTTCGTTCGAGCGCATCGAAGACCATATAAGCCCTGGCTGCTTTCAGGACGCAATCCTGTCTGATCTTGACGCGGACTTCATACACCTGAAAACCGGAGGATAGGGATTGTTTAATGATCGACAACTGATATTGGTCGAACGCTTCGGCTAGTACTTTCGCTTCACTGCTCGTCGATGAGACCTGCCCGGTTTCCGCTGCTTGGGATGGGCTGTAGCTGCCATTCAGAATCGCCTGCAAGTGATTCACGATCTCGCTGACATCCGCTTGCCCGTCTCCGCCGGCGATGATATCGTTCACCATTGCCTCAAGGGCATCGAAACTCTTGAACAACACATCGAAGATATAGTCGTCCATGCTGAGCTTCTCATGGCGCACGAGATCCAACACATTCTCCATCTCATGGGTAAGATTCGCCAGATCCTCGAATCCCATCGTCGCAGACATCCCTTTCAGGGTATGCGCGGAACGGAAAATGTTCTGCACAATGCTGAGATCCGACGGGCTTTGCTCAAGCTGTAACAGGTTCTCATTCATCGCTTGCAGGTGTTCTTTCGATTCGTCGATAAACATCGCTAAGTATTGGTTGGACTCCATGTCCTCACACCTCCTGGTAAGCTTCAAATGCCTAGAGTCTCATCGCACGAGCTCCATCAGTTTGGGCGGGATATCGTCAAGCGGCAGGATGTAACGCACCGCTTGCAGCTCGATGGCGACCTTAGGCATACCAAACACAACACATGTTTCTTCTGACTCCGCGATCGTCGACCTCACCCCTGAATCGTACAAGCGTTTCATCGCATGGGCACCGTCCCCTCCCATCCCCGTCAGGATAACAAGATGACGTTCAAGTTCGCTGTACTCAGCCAGTGAATCAAAGAGCACATCTACCGAAGGCCGATGGCCGTTGCGCAGCGCATCTTGATGCAAGTGAATGACATATTGGTTGGAACGGCGGCGATGCAGCACCATATGCCAATCCCCGGGAGCGATGTAAGCTGTGCCTACTTCCACCTTCATCTCGTGCTCAGCCTCGACAACCCGGATCTGCGACATCGCATCCAGCCGCTGTGCCAGTGACCTGGTGAAGTTCGGGGGCATGTGCTGTACGATGAGGATCGGCGCCGGAAAATTCCGCGGCAGCGTCGGCAGGATTCGCTGCAGCGCCTTTGGTCCTCCCGTCGATGTTCCGATTGCTACCAGATGCCGGAACATCTTCGCCGGTTTCCCCATAGTGTCAGGCGGCGCTTCAGGTCCGACGGAACGGCCGGAACGGTTCACGGGAACTTCGCTTCGCTTCGGCAAGATCCTGGCGTTCAATGCCGCGTGCAGTTTCTCCAACAGAACTTCTTTGATTTTATACAGATCAACGGATATCGTACCCGATGGTTTCTTGACGAAATCGATGGCACCTTTCTCAAGCGCCTCGAAGGTGAGCATGTCTCCCTCGTCGGTGTGGCTGCTTAAGATGACGACCGGTGTGGGGCACTTCGCCATGATCTCTTGCAGCGCCTGAATCCCGTCCATCACGGGCATCTCCACATCCATCGTGATCACATCCGGCTTGAGCCGCAAGGTCATATCCACAGCTTCTCTGCCGTTCTTAGCTGCGCCAATCACTGTAAAATCAGGATCGCTTGCGATTAAATCTGCAATCAACTTGCGCATGAACGCCGAATCATCCACTACGAGCACTTGATGTTGTCGAACCATCGCCGTTCACTCCCTGGAGTCTATAGTATCTAATGCTGTGTCTTAATTTTGAAGCAATCTGATCATGCGTGACAAGAATGACCTGACGCCTCTTCCGGAATCGGCGGTTTGTTCCCGTGCCGACAAGAATTGGTCGACTAATTCCGATACCGCCTTGGAAGCGGCGCTGTGGGGATAAGCGATGGTGAAAGGAACTTGACGTTTCACAGCTTTGGACACATGTATATCATCCAGCACATAACCGAGTGCAGGGATGTCCAGATCGAGAAATTGTTTGGCGACCATCGAGATCTTGTCCGCCGTTAACTTCCCTTCGCGTCGTTCTGACACGCGATTGATGATGAGACGAAACTCTACATCATAATTCATGTTGGAAACCATCTTAATGATGGCATAGGCGTCTGTAATCGCCGTAGGCTCCGGCGTCGTGATGACAAAGGTTTCATCGGAGGCGATGATGAATCTCAGGGTTTCCTTGCTTAAACCTGCACCTGTATCGAAGAAGATATAATCCACATGACCATTCAGCTTATTCACTTCGTTCACGAAATGTTCCAAATCCTGTTCGCTCAACCGGAGCAGCTCCTGGAACCCTGAACCGCCCGCTATGTAGAGCAGATCATAATAGCGATGAATGATCTCCCAGATCGTCTTCTGGCGTTTCAAGAGATGATAGAGATTATAGCGCGGGGTCTCCCCCATCAGAACATCGAGATTGGCCAGCCCGATATCGGCGTCGAAGATGAGCACCTTATACCCGCGTCGCTGCAAGGTCAAGGCGAAATTCAGCGTGAAGTTGGACTTGCCGACGCCCCCCTTGCCGCTGGTCACGGTGATGATGCGGGTGGTATGGTTGCCTTCAGCCGGCTGACGAGTTTGGAACAGTTCGCGCAAACCTTGTGCCTGATCAACCATTCGCATCTTCTCCTAACAGGTGTTCCACGACGGCTTCTGGATTAAGAAGCGAGATATCGTCAGGTACATTTTGTCCGTTTGTGATATATGAGACTGGCAGCGAATACTCATACAGGACATTCAAGATTGAGCCGTAGCTGGACGTCTCGTCCATCTTCGTCCACAGCACTTTGTCCAATTTGAAATGCTGGAAGTTATCGATAATCGCTTTGATATCGTTGTACTTGGAAACCAGGCTGACCACGAGATAGGTTTCGCTTTGACCGTGCTGGCTGATCAGTCCATTAAGCTCATCAACACTTGCTTGATCACGGTAATTGCGCCCTGCAGTATCCATGAAGATGAGATCGCAGTCATTCAGCTTCTGCAGCGCCTCTTCTAATTCCTCCGAAGTGAAGACCACCTCTACCGGGACATTTAAGATCGAGGCATAGGTTTTGAGCTGGTCGATGGCAGCGATGCGATAGGTGTCAGAAGTGATAAAGCCGATCCGCTTGTTATGTTTCAACACTTGCTCTGCTGCCAGCTTGGCGATGGTCGTCGTTTTGCCTACTCCGGTCGGGCCGATGAATTGGACGATCCGGCTGTTGTCCGAGATCCCCGCAGGCGGGCTGAACAATTGCAGCAGATATTCCTTATATAAGGCACGTGCCTGCTGGGCATCGATCGGCTGTGAACCGACAGCAGCCTTGACCCGTTCTTTCAGTTCGGCGGTGATCGCCGGCAGCACCCCTTGTTCTAGCAGTCGTTGATCCAGACCATCTAAGCTGTCGTAAGCGCCTTCCTTTCCTGCCTCATTGGCTGATGCCCCGTCAGTAAGCTTAGCAACCAAGGCTTTCATCTCCTTGATCTCTTGCAGCAATTCCTCGGTATCTACGGATGGAGACTTCGCCGGGCTTGTTCTGGCCGCGGCTTCCTCAATTGTCTGTCTCGCTGCTTGCTTGAAGCGCTCAACGGCATCAACGGTCTGCTTCTCCTCAATTGCGGACCGCTCCTTATGTTCAACAGGAGGAACGGCAGTCATAGGTGCCGCTTCTGCTCTCATCGCTGATGGCTTCTTCGCCTGCAGATGGCTGCTTGTATGTGCAGGGGCTGCGGCGGCTGTGCCCGGCAGGCGGGCATCTAACCCGGGAGCATGATCGGCATCCTTGGTTTCAGCGACAGCTGTCATCGCCTGGTTGACCGAGCGATATGCCCTGGCTGCTGCCCGGCTCCCTACATGCGGGCGGTTAGGTTCCCGTTCAGAGGAAGCTCCTTGAATTGCAGCAGCGGCTGCCGCTGAAACCGATTGCGGCGCCGCCTTTCTGACCGGGGTACCGCCGTCTCGTGCAGCACCGCCGTCCACGGCAGCGATCACCTCGATCTTCTTCTTGCCGAACAGCCCCAGAAAACCGCCGGTTTTCAGCTGTTTGGTATTCAGGATCACCGCGTCCTGTCCCAGTTCACGGCGAATCATTGTCAGCGCATCAGGCAATGAATCGACGACATAACGCTTTACCCTCATAGGTTAACAACCCCTACACTTTGAATTTCGACGCTGGGCTCCAGTTCATTGTAAGAGAGAACGGGAACATCGGGCATCGTTCGATCCACGATCTGTCTTACATACATTCGGATGTTAGGGGAAGCGAGGATGATCGGCTGGTTGCCTGCTTCCACGATTCGCTGTACCTGTTCGGTCAAACGCTGATAGACCTGTTGAGTCGTCATCGGGTCGAGGGCCAGATAAGTGCCCTGCTCGGTCTGTTGAACAGCTTCGGCGATTCGCTTCTCCAGCACAGGTCCAATCGTAATGACCCTAAGCGTATTATCCTCAGGTGCATATTGCTGCGTGATCTGCCGCGCCAGGGCCTGTCTCACATATTCCGTGAGAATATCGGGATCCTTGGTATAGATCGCATAGTCAGCCAGCGTCTCGAAGATCGTGACGAGGTCGCGAATCGAGATCTTCTCCTTCAGCAAGCGGATCAGCACCTTCTGTACATCGCCTATGCTCAACAGATTGGGAATGAGCTCGTCCACAAGGGCCGGATAAGAATTCTTGAGATGATCGACGAGCGCCTTCGTCTCTTGGCGGCCGAGCAGTTCATGGGCATGCTTCTTGATCATCTCCGTCAGATGCGTGGCTACCACGGAAGGCGGATCAACGACGGTGTAGCCTGCCAGCTCTGCTTTCTCCTTCATCGCCTCATCCACCCACAGGGCAGGAAGGCCGAAGGCCGGTTCCATCGTCTCGATGCCAACAATCGACTCATCATCGTACCCTGGACTCATGGCGAGATAGTGATTAAGTAATAATTCACCACGAGCGATCGTATTTCCTTTAATTTTAATGACATATTCGTTCGGTTTTAGTTGAATATTGTCGCGAATTCGGATCACGGGGACCATGATGCCAAGTTCAAGGGCCAACTGTCGCCGGATCATGATGATGCGGTCCAGAAGATCCCCGCCCTGCTGCGCATCTGCGAGCGGGATCAAACCGTATCCGAATTCGAATTCGATCGGATCCACGGTCAAGAGACTCACCACGCTCTCCGGACTGCGCACCTCATCGATCTGCTCTTCTTCCACCTGCTGTTCTTCTTCGACGACTTTAAGCTGCAAGCTCTTATTCATCCGATAGCCTGCGTAGGTAAGCGCCCCGGCCAGCGGCCAGGTAACGAGAACACCGATCGGCGTAAAGCCCAGCACGGCTAAAGTGCCGGCAACGATGTACATCAGCTTCGGATAAGCGAAGAGCTGGTTCATGATATCAGCGGACATGTTCTCCTCGGAAGCGGAACGGGTGACGATCATCCCCGCTGCCGTTGAGATGAGAAGCGCCGGAATCTGACTGACCAGACCGTCGCCGATCGTCAGGATGAAGTAGGTTTCCGCTGCATCCCCGAAGCTCATGCCCTTCATCGCGACACCGATGATGAGACCGCCGATGACGTTCACGAGCATCGTTATGATGCTGGCGATAGCATCCCCTTTGACGAACTTACTGGCACCGTCCATCGCTCCGTAGAAGTCCGCTTCGCGCTCAATCTTCTGCCGCCGTTCTTTGGCCTGTTGCTCATTGATCAGTCCGGCATTAAGGTCTGCATCGATGCTCATCTGTTTACCAGGCATAGCGTCCAGCGTGAATCTTGCACCGACTTCAGCTACACGCTCCATGCCCTTCGTGATGACGATGAAGTTAACCACGACCAATATGAGAAACACGACAAAACCGACGGCCAAATTGCCTTGAGCGACGAACAATCCAAAGGTCTCAATCACCCGTCCGGCATCGGCTTGGGCTAAGATCAGCCTTGTCGAAGAAACGTTGAGGGCAAGCCGGAACAATGTAGTCACCAGCAGCAATGACGGGAAGATCGAGAACTGCAGCGGCTCCTGTGTATTCATACCGACCAGCAGAATCAGCGCAGCTACAGCAATATTAATGACCAGCAGGATGTCCAGCAGCCAGGTCGGCAATGGTATGACGAACATCAAAACGATGCCGATGACTCCGATTAGTATGGTTAAGTCGCGAAATTTCACCCTCGTCGTAACCCCTTCCTGAATGCCCTATCACACTTCTAAGCTAGCGAATTCCCTTAACCTTGTAGACATAAGCAAGCACTTCAGCTACAGCTTGGAACAGATCCGGCGGGATGCTCTGTCCGATCTCCACTTGATCGTACAATGCCCTTGCCAGCGGCGGGTTTTCCATCGTGATAACGCCATGTTCTTCAGCGATCTCACGGATCTTGAGTGCGATGTAATCCACGCCCTTGGCGATCACTTTAGGTTCTTCCATCACTGTAGCGTCATACTGCAAAGCAACCGCATAGTGCGTAGGGTTCGTGATGATCACATCGGCTTTGGGCACTTCTTGCATCATCCTTGCCATCGCCATGCGGCGTTGTTTCTCGCGAATTCTGCTTTTGATCAGCGGATCGCCTTCGAGTCTCTTATATTCATCTTTAACCTCTTGTTTGGACATGCGCAGCTGCTTGTTGTGCTCATAGCGCTGGTACATATAATCGAGTATGGCCAGGATAACCAGCACCGCGCCGATCTTCACGCCGAGGAGCGTCGTCAGCCGGCCTGCATAACGCAAGAGATCCTCAAGAGGAACAGAAGACAATGCAAGGAGTTTCTCCTTCTCGCCCCAGAGCGTCGTCCAAACAACGGCCGCCACGATGATGAATTTCAAGCTGGCCTTTAGCAGTTCCACCAGCGCGCGGAGCGAGAAGATGCGCTTCGCCCCCTGAATCGGATCGAGTTTGCTCAGCTTCATCTTGAGCGGCTCCCCAGTCATGAGGAAACCGACCTGCACATAGTTGCCTGCAATGCCGATGATGAGTGCAATGAGCAGGATTGGAGCGACAAACAGCATCCCCTGGACGATCAGCTCGCGGAACATCGCCAGCGTATTCGTTACCGTGATGTCCCACAGCATGTACTCATTGAAGGTCACGGTGAACAGTGAGTACAGCTTGTCCTCGATCAAACCGCCTAATGCATAAAGAGCTAAGAAAGTGAAGAATAAAATCAGCGCTCCCGGCAAGTCAGAACTCTTAGCGACTTGCCCTTTTTTGCGGGCGTCTTGTTTTTTGCGGGGAGTGGGCTTCTCCGTCTTCTCCTGCGCGAACAACTGCAGGTCGAGTTTCAGACTATACTTATCCACAGACGATTCCCTCCCCGGCTCGAAGCTGTATGATCATCCCTGGAGCGTCACCAACATCTCATTAAGCGCTGCGAAGAGATGGCTGAACAACTGTTGGAACAGGAACAGAAATCCTGGAATCATCACCAAGTAGACGATGTAGCCGACTAAGATCTTCAGCGGCAAGCCGATCACGAATACGTTAAACTGCGGCGCCGTACGCGCCAGCATTCCCAAAGCCACATCAACCAGGAACAGCGCTGTGATCAGCGGTGCGGATAACTGGAATGCCAGCACAAACATCGTGCTCAGCGTGCGCAAGAGGAAGGTCGACACACTGCCTTCGTAGATCCTGGTGAAGAATTCATTGTCCAGGGGCACCCAATCATAGCTGTTCATGATGCCCATTAACAGATAATGGTGGCCGTCGATGGCCAAAAAGGTAAGAACCGCCAAAAAAAACTTAAGGTTGCCCAAGATTGGGCTTTGCGCCCCTGTCATCGGGTCAACGACGTTCGCGATCCCAAATCCCATCTGCATATCGACGAAGGAACCTGCGATCTGTGTAACGGTAAAGATTAAATAGGCAACAAAACCCAGCAATATGCCGATCAACACTTCGCGGATCACCGTCATTATGTATATCCCATCCATCGGGACAGGCTCGACATTCATCGACAGTACGGTAAATAAGCTGACAAAAAAGGCGATGCCCACCTTAAATTGCGCAGGTACACCGCGCATGGAGAAGATCGGCACGGTAACGAAGAATGCTGTGACCCGGCTGAGCACGAGCAGAAAAGCAGGCAGCACTTGCATCAGTAGTTCTATCACGACAGCCTCATCCTATAAAACGATACAAATTATTAAACAACCCGTAAGCAAAATCGTAGAGCACGGTGATGATCCATTCTCCGAATACCAGCACAGCTAAGAATACTGCGAAGATCTTCGGAATAAATGCAAGGGTCTGCTCCTGAATCTGCGTCGTCGCCTGAAAGATACTCACAATCAATCCCACGATCAAAGCCACCAATAAGAGCGGTCCGCTGACCTTCAAGATGGTTGTGATCGCTTCCCCTGCCAGGCCTATGATAAAGTCAGCACTCATCATCATTCCCCCTGTCTGTTACGCAGACTAGACATTGAAGCTCAGAAGCAGGGACCTCACCACCAGATGCCAGCCGTCTACCAGCACGAACAGCAAGATCTTAAACGGCAAGGAGATCATGACCGGAGGCAGCATCATCATCCCCATCCCCATTAAGACACTAGAGACAATCATGTCGATGATCAAAAAGGGGATAAAGATCATAAATCCCATCTGAAAAGCCGTCTTTAGCTCGCTTATGGCAAATGCGGGAATGAGTGCTGTTAAGGGCACCTCATCCACATTCGTCGGTTTCTCCGCTTGTGAGAATTCCAGGAAGAGCAGCAAGTCCTTCTCCCGAGTCTGGTTCAGCATGAATTGTTTGATCGGCCTGGCTGCGTTATCCAGTGCTTCTGCTTGTGTAATCTCGCCTTGCAGGTATGGCTGCAAAGCAACTTGATTGACTTGTCCCAAGGTGGGTGCCATCACGAACAGGGTCAAGAACAGGGCCAGTCCGATGATCACCTGATTAGGCGGCATCTGCTGTGTAGCTAAGGCTGTTCTGACGAATCCAAGGACGATGACGATGCGCGTAAAGCATGTCATCAAGATCAAGATCGCAGGCGCCAGACTTAATACGGTAATCAGCAAGATGAGGTTTACCGTATTCCATACATTGTCTGGTTCGCTTGTATCTCCCAGGTCGATTCCGGGAATCATATCAACAGCGTACGCGTGACTCGGCAATGTGACAGCAATGGTAATAATAAGCATGAACCATATGGAAATCTTACGTCTAATCATCGTTCCGACCGCTCTTTCTCATCCTGTTGAATATCTGACATGATCTTGTCGATCTGACGGCTCTGCCCGGACACACGCTCCAGTCTATCCTGGAAGATCTGTTGAAAAGTCTGCTGATTGGGCAGATCGGACGCTATGTCGCTGCTGCGGCGGCGGTTGATGAAGCGCTGCAAGCGTTCAAAGGCAGGTATGAAAGAGCTTGTATCTTGAATGTCGAATTGTTCGATAATCAGAGATGCAAGCTCTTGATCGGTAATCTTATCGATTAATCGAACGTCATCACCAACACCTAGAACATATACGATACCGCCGATTTCGATGACCTGCACGGACTTGTTGGGAGCTAACTGGATACCGCTCAGCACGCGGATGGAGCGGCCGCCAAACCAGGTTTGATTTTTCTTGGCGAGAAACCTCACCAGCATGTAGATCAAACCGATGATTACAATCAATATTAGAATCACTTTCAGCCAGCTCAACCAAAGGGAAACAGAATCCGTGCCTCTGCCGATGACCAGTTCCCCTTCATCGTCTGCTTCGGATAGAGCATAAGCAGTGATATGCATCGAACCCAAAGTGAGCACACCGATCACCAGTGAAAGCATCATCCTTCTCAGCCGTCTAAGTATGGGTGTTGCATGATCCGGCGAATGCTTGATCGCCTTGAATGGCTTAAACAGCTCCATGATCAGCCCAGCGTCTTCTTGATCGCTTCGATGACGCGGTCTGCTTGGAACGGTTTGACGATAAAATCTTTCGCGCCGGCTTGGATCGCATCGATAACCATCGCTTGCTGACCCATCGCAGAGCACATGATAACCTTTGCGTTGGGGTCGATTTTTCTAATCTCTTTCAGTGCGGTGATCCCATCCATCTCAGGCATCGTGATATCCATCGTCACTAGATCGGGAGACAGTTCCTTGTATTTCTCGATGGCTTGGAGACCGTCGCTGGCCTCACCGACAACTTCATAGCCGTTTTTGGTCAGGATGTCTTTGATCATCATCCGCATGAATGCTGCATCGTCAACTATTAATACTCTGTTCGCCATATGTGTCTTCCTCCTATGATTATTGAAGCTTAATGATTCGGTCACGCTGACTGATGATATCCGTCACCCGAACCCCGAAGTTTTCATCGATCACGACTACTTCGCCTTTGGCGATCAGCTTGTTGTTGACCAGGATGTCTACGGGTTCACCGGCCAGTTTATCCAGCTCGATAATCGAACCCTGGGACAATTCGAGAATCTCCTTGATCAATTTTTTGGTTCTCCCCAGCTCAACCGTTACCTTCAGCGGAATATCCAGCAGCAGATCAAGATTCGGTGTATCCGCGTGCACCGATGCCATCGGATTCAGATCGGCATATTGCACCGGCTGTACGTTAACGTTCCTCTGAATCCCTTGATGCGCACCGCTGTAAGACGGCTCTTGATAAGCTGGATTCGGCATGGCTTGCTGTTGATAAGATGGTTGATAGGGCTGCTGATTCGGCATCGGCTCATGTTGGACCGATGGCTGGCTGTCTAGTTGGTCTGGATTCGGTTTGTTCGGAACCGGATCAACCATTTGCGATCCTTCTGTAACTGGTGTCTTCTGTGCATGAGAAGTTTCCTTTGGCATTTGATCCTGAGAACCCCCACTCATTAAAGAATGCACCATTTCCTTTGCAAAATCCACTGGCAGCAACTGCATGATCGTAGAATCGATTAGATCACCGATGGTTAATCGGAAGGATACCTTGATGAACACCTGTTCATCAGGCAGACTGTCAGCCCCCTCTCCAGCAGGCAGATTCAATATATCAATCCCCGGAGGAGATATATTGACGAAGCGATTGAAGATTGTGGACATCGACGTCGCCGAGGAACCCATCATTTGATTCATGGCCTCTTGCACGGCACTAATATGTATATCGTTCAGCTCCTCATCCGGGTCGACTTCGCCGCTTCCGCCCAGCATGAGATCGGCGATCACCTTGGCATCTGCGGTTTTGATCACCAGAAGATTTATCCCTTGGAATCCTTCGACGAAGTTCACATGAACAGCAACGTATGGTTTTGGAAACTCTTCCAGCAGGTTCTCCTGCAGGACCACCGACACCTTGGGCGTGGTGATCTCCACTTTCTTCCCAAGAAGCGTGGACAAGGCCGTCGCTGCACTGCCGAAGGTGATATTCCCGATCTCTCCAAGGGCATCTTGCTCCATGGAGTCCAGATAATCGGAGACAGCACTAGATAATCCATTTCCGGACTCTTTGGACGCAGCCTCTAGATCGGGAACATCGGCCATCGCTTCATCTTCCGCCGCTCGCTTCAGCAGAGCATCGATCTCTTCTTGGGAAAGATAATCCTTATTATTCATCAAGATCCTCCTCTTCCGTTACAGTATCCACGATTTGGACGGCCATTTTGCCATTCACCGTTCCCGGGTTCGCTATATATTTGATTTTCTCGCCTACCCTCACATCGAGCCCTTCGTTCAGCTTCTTGTTCAGCTTGATCACATCACCAGCGGACATCTGCAGGAATTCATGCACCGTAATGGTGGAGGTGCCGAGTTCCACCGTAATCGGCAGTTCCGTCTTATAGACCCTCGATTCGAGAATCTCAACTTCCTCCGGAGCACGGTTTTTCTTCTGCGAGACGAACCAATGATGCTGCGACAGCCGAGGCATGATCGGTTCGATGACAACATGCGGGATACACAAGTTGATCATCCCCGATGTATCGCCGATCTTCGCACTGAGGGAGATCAGCGCGATCGTTTCGTTCGGTGAGACGATCTGCATAAACTGCGGGTTCGTCTCCAACGCCTCAAGGCGCGGTCGGATATCCAGCACCGTCTTCCATGCTTCCTGCAAGCTGTCGAAAGCGCGGCTGAAGATTCGTTCCATCACGATCGTCTCGATCTCGGTAAGCGATTGAACCCTGCCAGCGGCATTGCCGGAGCCGCCCAACAGCCGATCTAACATAGCAAAGGCTACGTTGGGGTGAACTTCCAACACCATACGTCCTTCAAGCGGTTCGGCTTCGAACACATTGAGGATCGTCATCTTCGGTATGGAGCGGATAAATTCATCATAAGGAAGTTGTTCCACTTGCACAACATTAATCTGTACGAAGGTTCGAAGCTGCGCCGAGAAGTAAGTCGTCAGATATCTGGCGAAGTTCTCATGGATTCGCGTCAGGCTGCGAATATGATCCTTAGAGAAACGAACGGCGCGTTTGAAGTCATAGGCGCGAATTTTCCTCTGTGATTCTTCCTTTTTCAGCTCTTCCGCATCCATCTCACCGGATGACAGCGCTGCAAGCAAGGCGTCGATCTCATTCTGCGAGAGCACATCGACCATCTATGTCACATCCTTCATTACAGCGTTACAATCTATCAACACAGCATTATAATCTATCGACGACGAAGCTTGTAATATCGATTTGCGTGATTTTGCCCAAGGTTAACAGAGGATTAATCTCATTCATCAACTGTGCCGCTAAATTATCGAAGCCGTTCTCCTCGAACAGTTCATCTGGATGCGTCGTATGAAGCAGTTTCAACACGATCGGTTTGATCTTCAGCGGTTTGAGCGTCTCGAATTCAGAATAAGCCCGCTCATTGTCCAATTGAAAAGCCAGGCTGATGCTGACCACATGATTCTTGTCAGCAAGATTCGTAGTTACGTTATCCAGTAACGAAGTGCGCGCAACGATCTCCTCAGCGGTTAGTCTCCTGGCTTCCGTCTGTGCAGCTAGATTTGCAGCTTGACCAGCCGTGTTCAGCAAATTGTCCTTGTTGATGACGAACATCCATACGATGGCAGCGGCGCACACCAATAATGTCACACAGACCAAGATGATGACGACGACGTTTAAGATTCTATTCTTGAACAAGGATCATCCCTCCGAATCATGGCTCTTCACGGTTGCCTGTATGAAACCGATCTTGCTTAGGTAGGCTTGAATCTTCTCGATCACTGCGGGAACATCTTCCTGCACGATGATCTTGTTCCCCGTCGTCAGACAGATGACGGTATCCGGAATCTCCTCGATCGTTTCGATCAACAGTGCATTCACCGTTACACGCGAACCATTAAGCCTGGTTACGGTTATCAATGGCGGCAACCTCCGTTATATCGGGGGGACATCTAAGTCCCCCTTATCCTATGATTATCGTTTCAGATTTACCAGCTCTTGCAAGATCTCATCCGAAGTGGTGATGATCCTGGAGTTCGCTTGGAATCCGCGTTGTGCGATGATCATCTCCGTGAATTCTGTGGTGAGATCAACGTTCGACATCTCCAGCTGTCCGGAGATAATGCTGCCTGTACCCATCTCCATGTTAGCAGCTGTGGTCAGTTCCCATTCCCCTTCGAAGACGGCGTTAGGCGTGATCTGATACAAACTGTTCCCGAGCTTCTCCAGTCCCGCCGGGTTCACCACATTGATCAAACCGATGAAGATCTCAGTGTTCACCGTATCGCCTTCCTGGTTCTTAGCGATGATCTCACCGGTCTGGGAGATCGAGATTGAAGTCCAATCATCTTCCATGATGATCGGCTCGCCGTCGCTGCTCAGTACCAGCAGTCCATCGTGGGTAACCAGCTTGCCTTCCGCATCCAGGGTGAAGCTCCCTAAGCGAGTAAGGTAAGGGATCTCCTGGTCCTCGTTCGCGATGACCGCGAAGAATCCGTCACCGTCGATGCGAAGATCCAATACATTGTTCGTAGTCATCGCACTGCCGCCGGTGTGGATCGTTGTGATCGCTGCGATCTGTGAACCAAGACCGATCTGCATCGGGTTCACACCGCCGCGGCCTTCCGTCGGTGCCGTAACACCTTGCAGCGTCTGGCTGAGCATGTCTTTAAAAGTCACTCTGGAGGCTTTGAAGCCCGCTGTATTCACGTTTGCGATGTTATTGCCGATCACGTCGAGTTTCGTCTGAAACCCGCGCATTCCGGATACGCCCGAATACAATGATCTTAGCATACTGACTCCTCCATATCATTATCAATAGTCTCCATCTTAGCGGACTGCTTCGGTCGATCAGCAAGTCCAAAGGGGCTTCCTGTTCGGGCCGGCCCCGTTTGATCTAATTAAATCTATCATCTATCAATTTAGGTGCATCACAAGATCTAAGCATCTACGATCACGGCGCTGTCGATCTGTGTAAACACATGCTGCTGCAGGGATGCGTGATCAATCGCTGTGACGACAGTCCGATTCTTGACATTGACGATGAATGCCGCATCGGAGGTCAAGATCAGCGATTCCTTAGCTCCCTTTGCCTCGGCTTGACGCACGGCTTTCTCCAGCTTGGCCAAGGATTCCGCATTCATGCGAATTCCCCGCTGCAGCAGCCTCGCTTCAGCATGATGACTGAACTTCAGCAGGTTCGCTTGCAGAAGCTGCTCGAAGGAACGGGGCTCCGCACTTCTTTCTGCAGGTTTAGCCGCTCTGGACGACTGCTGTATAACGGGCTGGATGCGCTGATATAACTGACCTGCTGTGATCTTATCCGTCATTCAGCTCACCGCCTTCATCCTGCGGCTCCTCGGGTGCCGGCGGATCCTCAGCTGCCGGCGGCTCTTCGCTCGCTGTCCGCGTGATGCGTACGATCTGATCGTACGTGATCTCCTCATCGCCGATGACGATGAACGGTTCTCCATCACGCAGCACGATCGCATCCACTACGCCGCTGCGAAGGGAATCCCCGCCGTCATGCCACTCTACGGTGGCGCCTATGAGATCGGAAGACAGGCTTAACATCCTCCTAAGCCCCCGAATCTCATTGGCTACATTATTCATCTGTTCAAGGGAGCTGAACTGCGCCATCTGCGCAATGAATTCCCGGTCTTCCATTGGATTCGTAGGGTCCTGGTTAGCGAGCTGAGTAACCAATAACCGCAGGAAATCATCCTTGCCAAGGATCGTATTGTTGGCTGATGACTGCCCGCTGGTCATCGTCTTCTGTTCCATGGCCGTTGATCTTGCTGTTCCTGGTATGATCGTCGTCAATCTGCTCACCTCCTCGCGTTACGCTGTTGCGTGGAACGAACTTCTGCCTGTATGCTCCTCCGGATCTGTATCGATCCAGGACAGATCGTAGCCGACCTCGATGAGTTCTTCATCATGGGTCTTCGCGTTAGAACGCTGCTGCTGTTCGTACGATCTCGACTGCTGCTGGCTTTGATCTTTCAGGAACGTGGAAGCCGACAGCGTCTGTTGCTGCGTCACTTCCAGCCGCTCGACCTGTATGCCCTGGGTTTGCAGTGCTGTGCGCAGCGCAGCGATCTGCTGCTCCAACATCTCACGGCCATGTGCGGTTTCAGTGATCAATTGTGCCGTGAGCTGGCCGTTTTGCATCGTCAGTTGGATCTCAACATGCCCTAGATGCTCTGGTACGAGGGTGATACGCGCTTCTGTTCTGCCGCTCAACAGTTGATTGATCTGGAACGAGCGAACTGCGAACTGGCTCAGTTCTTCCGCGAAGCGGTGAACCGGCACATGGGTTGGCATCGGATGAGCATGTTGTCTAGGCACCGCCTGTTCCAAAGTCAACTGCAACGGTTCCCCGGACAGTGTTACAAGCGCAGCGCCATCAACCGGTTTCGCATCTGATACCGCTGTTTCCACTGCATCACTCAGAGCAAGATTCAGCAGTTCTGGTCGGAGCAGGTCCGTTCTTGGCAGCATTCCTTTCTTCGTCACATGTACGACCATTTGTCCTTGTTGCGGCGTTTCAGCCATTCGTGCACCATTCGTCATCGCGATATGCTGCGATTTTTCCCCGGAAGCAGGTACTTCGAATGGCTGAAGCTGCAGTGCAGAACCGTCATGGCTCCGAAGGATCCCTTCATGTCCGCGAAGTAATGCTGACTGGTTCGCCGGCGAAGGTGCAAGCTCAAGTTCCGCTTGATCTTGATAAGCGGCCAGAAGCGGCTGGAGCGCCTGCTTGAATTCCTTTGCCTGTCCTAGCACTTGCTGATGATCACTAGTCCCATTAGAGGACAACTTCGTGATGAACTGCTGGATCCGGTCCTTAAGCTGGCCTGGCAGCGCTGATTTATGCTGCAGAGAGGTCTTCACAGCCCCTTCATCGGAGGCGAACGTCTCTGCTTCATCTGGAAGCACGGTATTCGCTAGGGTTGCGGCCAGGAACTGAGCGAGTTCAGGGTGTTGTTCGATGAAGCTTTCGAACTCCGCCTCTGCACGCTGGAGCAAGTCCAGGGTTTGCAGCAGCCATGCCAGAGCCTCGGCTCCCTCAAGCTCAGATGATCCCGGATTCATAAGAGGCATCAGTTCGTTCGCCCCGAGCAGCTGTCCTGCCTGAGCCATAGTTCCGGCATCCTGCATCTCTCCCTGCGCGGTGATCCGTGCGAGCAATTGGCGGAAGCCGCCCGCTTGCCGTGCAGAGGAATCCACCCTTGCAGGCATCCCTGCACTTCCAGTGCTGCCATTAACACGCTGCGGCGAGCCCTGTGACGACAGCATATCCGTCAACAACATCTGCATCTGCTTCACCTCCTTTCAAAGGAATACATGACAGCGTTGAGATAGAGTAAAAATTAATAAAAGTTAGTAATAGAAATACAATTATAGATTTAAGTATAGAAAAGTAAGTATAGAAAAGAAAGGTTTGTAACGATATACTTACCGCCAAGTTTGATTCATCATTCCCCGTACTCAGCCGCTCAGTTTGGACGATAAGCGTGCTGCCGCAGATTTGTCCAGGTCCGAGATCTGTGCCAGAATCGCCGAGCGCGACGGCAATTCCATGGCCCGCAGGATGTTGATGACTTCACCTTCATTCTGCTTAAGCATCTCAAGCAGAACATTGGCTGCGCTTGACGCATCCATCACGGCGAAGGTCGCTGCCAGCTGCTCCGTTGTTAAGGCATCCGCGCGGCCGGCTAGTTCCGTCTCCAACTGCTGGATCCGTTCTTTAAGGGCTGTGATCTGGGCATTTTCGATCGATTCCATATCGATCATCATGCTCGTCACTTCCGCAGCCGTCTCCGGATCCATCCGTTCCAAGAGTGCACTTCTCTGGTCCATCGTCATATAGCTTAGGACTTGGACGAGTTCTCCCTTGGACAAGTTCTCCAAGATCGGAGCAGCTTTGCTCGGCCTCATGTTGGCATACATCCTGGCCAGTGAGCGCAGATTCTCTTCATATTGCTCTGAGCTCACCTCTTGGTCAGTTCTTAGCGTTTCAAGTTCTGCAATTCTTTCCTGGAGTGCGGCGATCTCACTGTCCTTCTGCCTGCTCGCTTCGATGGCTGACCGGAGTTCGCTCTCTAATACCGCCACTTGTTGCTTAGCTTCTTGCTGCAATCGTTTGACTTCCGGATCCTCCATGATCTGCTCATAGGCGCGCGGATCCTCCTGCTTCACATCGGGCACCAGCTCGCGGATCACCGGAATCTGGTTCGCTGTCCTTAGAAAGGACGTCCGCACATCTTCATTGAAGATGATGAACAATACAAACACGAGCACTGAGGAATAGATCAGCGGTATGAGGAAGTAATACAAGAAGCGCTCAAATGCAGTGTAGGTTGCACGCTCTGTATTCGCATTTGCATTAGTCATCTTGCGCTCCTCCCAGCACGTTATGTTTTGCCGAAGCGGACGGCGGCCATCTCATCAAGTTCCAGCTGTTCCCGGCGGAGATACTCGGCTTTGAATGCCGCGAAGCTTCGATCTCTGGCTTTGAGCCAGATTTTCTCATCCTTCATCTTCGATACAAGCTGTTCACTCTTGTCTGCCACATCTTGTTTGGCTTGGAGCAGGGATTCCTGCTTCTGTTTGATCAGCGTATCGATATACTGAAGATAATCCTGCAGCACACCGAGCTCCGCTACAGAGATCTTAACGGATGCCGACTCCTGGAGAAGTTCTTCGATCGAACGCCGCGTCGCATGCAGCTGTTCCAGGGATTGTTCTTCCATCTTTAGCTTTGCCAGCGCATTCGAGAGGATCCACTCCGCCTGCGCTTTCTCATTGGACTTGAGGTCCACGATCTTCTGCAAATGATATCGGAATCGTCGCAATCCTAACCATCTCCAAACTGTTTGATCAACCATTCACTTGCTTCTGAGAAGGACACCTTCTCGTAGATACTCTGCTGCAAGAACTTCGAGATCGTATCATACATGCGAATCGCTTCATCGATCTCAGGATTGGAACCAGCCTGATAGGCGCCGATATTGATCAAATCTTCCGAATTGCGATACACGGACAGCAGCCGTTTCAATCGATTCGCTGCCGCAATCTGCTCAGGCGGGACGATATCGTTCATCACCCGGCTGATACTCGGCAGGATATCGATAGCTGGATAGTGTCCGCGGCTGGCCAGCTTCCGATCGAGGACGATGTGTCCGTCGAGGATGCCTCGCACGGTATCCGCGATCGGCTCGTTCATATCGTCACCATCAACGAGTACCGTGTAGAAGGCCGTTATAGAACCTTTTTGCGATGTTCCGGCTCGTTCGAGCAATTTGGGCAGGTTGGCGAAGACCGACGGCGGATAACCCCGCGTCGCCGGCGGTTCACCAACCGCAAGTCCTACCTCCCGCAAGGCCATCGCATACCTTGTGATGGAGTCCATCATCAACATGACATTCAGTCCGCGGTCACGGAAGTACTCTGCGATCGAAGTGGCAATCAGCGCGCCTTTGATGCGAATCAAAGCCGGCTGATCGGAAGTAGCGACGACCACCACGGAACGGGCCAGCCCTTCGGGCCCAAGATCGCGCTCGATGAAATCTAACACTTCCCGACCTCTCTCGCCGATGAGTCCGATCACGTTGACATCTGCAGAGGTATTGCGCGCGATCATGCCGAGCAGGGTACTCTTCCCGACTCCGGAGCCGGCGAAGATCCCCATCCGCTGCCCTTTGCCGATCGTCAAGAGTCCGTCAATCGCTCGAATGCCTACGCTGATCGGCTCCTTCACCCGGGGCCTGTGCAGGGGATTGCTCGGCGTATTGGTGGTGGAGTACGAACTCATGTGGATGGACAACGAAGAACCGTCCAGCGGTCTTCCCAGCCCGTCGAGCACCCGGCCAAGCAATTCATGTCCGACCCGGACCATCAAGGGCCGGCCGGTCGCCACGACCTCGCTCCCCGGCGAGATCGCTTGAATATCGCCGAGCGGCATCATGATCACTCGATTGTCTCGGAAGCCAACGACTTCTGCCATCACCGGTTTGCCCGTACGAGGATGGATATAGCAGATATCGCCGATGCTGACATTCGGCCCTTCCGATTCAATCGTCAGGCCGATGACCTGTGTCACACGGCCGTTCCTGCGCACCGGATCGATCATCCTAAGGTGCTGTATGTATTTGTTCGCGTCCAACACAGCGTTCACGCTTGATCCTCTCCTTGTTCGGATGCATAGACCTGCATGAGCGCTTGTTTGATCTCTGTCAACTGCGAATCAATGCGTGCATCCAGGCTTCCGAAATCGGTGCGCACGACACAGCCGTACCCTTGCACCGAAAGATCCGGAACGATCTGCAGTTCCGCCTGCGAATCAAGCACCATCTCGAGTTCCTCACGGGATTCGCGGATGAACGGGAACTGCTCCGGCGATACGCAGAGGGTAACAACTCCTTTGCGCCGTTCGCGCGCAAGCACCTGCTGCACCATCTCAATCACCCATTCCGGCTGAAGAGACAGCTGCCGCCCGATGATCGACTCTGCGATCTCCACACTCAGACTCAAGAGGAAGGGCTCTGCTTCCGAGATGATCTGCTTCTTCATCGCGTGGGCATCTTGCAGGACTTGAGCGGCGGCTTCAATCGATTGCTTCCAATTCTCCCGTCCGTCCTGTTCCCCCTTCTCCAACCCTTCTTGATACGCTGCTTCCCATGCCTCCCGTCTGATCGTCTCCAACTTTGCAGCGGCTTCCTTCTCTTGTTCCTCGCGCCAAGCGGCAATCTCGTCGGCTGCCTGCTTGCGCAGCTGCTCTGCTTCTTCGCGGGCCTGAGCGATGATCCGCTCGGCTTCCTCTCTTGCCTCAGCAAGGATCGCTTCTTTGGCGGCTTCCAGCTGCTTGTCGCGAACCGCTTGTTCCAGATCCGCCGCCTGGTGGGCGCCGGAGGCGTCGGCAGAAGCAGCTTGTCCCTTCTCGGAGCGGCGCGGCGGCTTCCATGTCGCCGCCTCGATAAACTTCTTATCATCCAATGGGACATATTGGGAGGATTTGATCACATTAGACAATGATATCATCTCCTCCACCGCGGGCGATGATGATCTCACCCGCTTCTTCTAAGCGGCGAATCGTCGCAACAATACGGGTCTGCGCTTCTTCAACATCACGCAGCCGCACGGGCCCCATGTATTCCATCTCTTCGCGGAAGGTATCCGCCATCCTTTTGGACATGTTGCGAAAGATCGCTTCGCGCACTTCTTCGCTGGCCACCTTGAGCGCCAATTGAAGATCGCTGTTGTCGACATCGCGGATGATCCGTTGGATCGAACGGTTGTCGAGGTTGACGATATCCTCGAAGACGAACATCCGCTTCTTGATCTCCTCAGCCAACTCCGGATCCTGAATCTCCAAGGAGTCGAGGATCGTCCTCTCAGTTCCACGGTCTACACCGTTCAGGATCTGGACGATCGCTTCGATGCCGCCAGCCGACGTATAGTCTTGGGTTACCGTAGCCGACAACTTCTGTTCCAAGACGCGTTCAACTTGGCTGATCACTTCCGGAGAAGTGCTGTCCATCATCGCGATACGCTTCGCTACATCTGCCTGCTTCTCCTGGGGGAGAGCTGAGAGGATGAACGATGCCTGTTCCGGTTGAAGATAGGACAGAACCAGAGCAATCGTCTGGCTGTTCTCGTTCTGTATGAAGTTAAAGATCTGCGAAGGATCCGCCTTCCTTGCGAAGTCGAAAGGACGGACTTGCAGCGAAGCCGTCAGCTTATTCAAGATGTCAACTGCCTTCTCCGGCCCCAGTGCCTTCTCCAGAATATCCTTGGCGTATTCAATACCGCCCTGCGTGATATACTCTTGCGCAACGCAGATCTGATAGAACTCTTCCATGATGGCCTCTTTCTCCTCGGGATCCACCTTGCGCACATTGGCAATCTCCAGGGTCAGCTGTTCGATCTCTTCTTCACGGAGATGTTTGAAGATCTCTGCCGAGATCTCCGGACCCAGGGAGATCAGCAGGATCGCAGCTTTCTGGCGGCCGGTTAACGGCATATTGCTTTGTTGCAATGGTCTGGCCACTCGTTACACCTCTATTCGTCTACCAACCAAGTCCGCAACAGATTCACAAAATCCTCCGGCTTATTCCGAGCCAGATTGCTGAGCTGTTGACGAATCTGCGCTTCCTGCGTGAGCGGTTCTGGCTCTTCCGGCAGCTCCGCCGGCACCTCGGTTGGTGTGATCGGTTCTTCGATGTATTCGATATCTCCTGCTTCCGCTCGTCTGCGTCTTGCGACCGCGAACGCGCCGCCCCCGATCAGCAGCGCAGCGGCAGCTCCAGCGAGCGAGTACAACCACCATGCATTAGCGGCACCGCCCTGGTCAACAGCCGAGGGAGCTTCCTTGCCGCGGAACGGCTGTGCGAAGACCAGCACCTTCTGCTCCAGCTGCTCCTGCGTGTAGTCGACGCCGTTGTTCGCAAGTGCCGCCCCGACGATATTGACCAGCAGCCGCTGCACGGCATCCCGCATCTCCTGCGTCAGGGAATCCGGATTCTCAGGATCCGGCGGCTCAATGCCGACATTGATCGTCAGATCCATGATCGCATAAGGGCTTCTAACGATCTCATTGGTGATGCGGTTCACTTCATAATTGACGATCTGTTCAAATTCCTCGGAATTCGTCACGCCCCCGCCGGCATCGGCAGCCGGGTAATTGGCGATATCCCCCGTGCCTGTACCGACGATGCCGCCGGCAGACGGAGCTCCTTCTGTAGTAAAGGATTTCTGAATCTCCTGCAAGCTGATCTCGATGCCCTTCTGGTCTACGGTGTTCACGGGTGTAACCAGGTGTTCGACGCTGTTCTTCTTATCGAAGTTTACGGTAGCAAACACGCTGGCCACCACCGAATCGTGCCCCATGATCGGCCGCAGCAACCCTTCGACATTGCTGCGTATATCTTCTTCAATCTGCCGTTTGATCCTCATCTGTTCGCTGAAGGTAATCGCAGCTCCGCTTCCGGATTCGTCTTCCTGGAAGGACGGGATCAACTGCCCCTCTGGATCAGCGATGATGATATTCTCCATCGGCAGGCTCGGCAGCGTCATCTGAACCGTGCGGTACATGCTGTCGATCTGCTTCTGTTCGGGTCTGAATCCCGGCTCGAAACGCACCTGAATGGCGACGCTGGCTTGCTGTTCTTTTTCCGTATTGATAAATGCACTCTCCGTCGGGAGGTTCACGACGGCCTTCGCTTTGACCACTCCTTGATATTCAAAGAGGAGCTTCTCGATTTCCCCTGCCAGCGCATCCACCTTCAGAACCTGGAATTGATTCTCCGTCATGCCGAAGGATCCGATATTCTCTCTGAAGATCCCGAACCCGATCGAACCGCTGTGTATGAGATTCTGCTGAATGGCAGCAGCCTTCACCTCGGTGACCATGCTCGTCGGTACACCGACGGCACTCATGTCCGGCGTAAATTCATAGGGAATTCCTCTTTCGTCCAGAAAGTTCTTGATCGCTGCAGCATCTGCCTGGTCCAAATTTTTGAAGGCTACCGAGTACTCGGTCCTAGATGCGTTATAAACGACGATCGCAATGGTAATCAACATGAGAGCGACAATTGCGACAATCAAGATCTTATGTGTACGGCTAAATCTATTCCAGTACTCGAAAGCGCGTCTCCGGTACTGTATCAATTTCTCGTTCACGGAGTCACCCCATCATATTCATCAGCGTAGTTCTATTCGGTAGATAAGTATAATAAGGTATGCGCATACATTAGAGCTGCATACGCATGATCTCTTGATAAGCATCGATGACCTTATTGCGAATCTGCACCGTAAGTTCCAAGGCCATAGAAGCCTTCTCAGCTGCAATGGTCACGCTGTGAACATCAGAGATTTGACCTAAAATAAATTGCTGCGTCAGAAGATCTGCTGCTTGCTTCTGCGCATTAACGGATTCCAGTGCATCGTTCAAATATTCACCAAAAGTCTTAACAACATCTACCGCACCGACCTTCTGTTCTGCTGCTGGATTCACAGCTCTAGGCGCAAGATGTTGTACCTTCATCATATCCATCATCATATTCCCTCCCCGTCCATCTAGCATTCTTCTCATGAGTCAAATGTTGAGTTTGGCAGTTCACTAAGATTCCCGTTATGCATCTTACTTGCCGATCTCTAACGCCTTTATGAACATCGACTTCGCGGCGTTCAGCGCAGTGACGTTCGCCTCATACGAACGCGTAGCACCCAGCAGATCAACTTGTTCTTTGAGCAGATCCACATTGGGCATGAGGACATACCCGTCTTGATCCGCGTCTGGATGTGTCGGATTGTAGACGCGTTTGAACGGTTCCGTGTCATGAACGATCCTCGTGACACGAACTCCCTGTCCAACGGAATTATGTACAGCTTGGTCCAAGATCGCAGAGAAAGATGGTTTCGCAGGACTAGGTTCCATGACCACCATCTTGCGCTGATATGGGACCCAGCGCCCATCTGCGTATTGCGCTCTGGTCGTCTCTGCGTTGGCTATGTTCGAAGCGATCACATCCATTCGCAGCCTTTGCGCTGTTAGTGCAGATGCACTAATCCTGAAACTGTCCCACATCCTGATCATCTCCTGTCGATTGCTGTTCGCAAGTTCTTGAAGTATCCATTCGTCCGATCAATCAGCAGGTTATACCTAAGCTGATTCTGAGCGAGCAGAGCCATCTCATACTCGATATCGACGTTGTTCCCGTTGTGGTTGAACGTCGTGCTGTTATCGGTGACCACTTGCGGCAAACTCACCGTGCCGCCCGGCCTTCTGCCGATCGGAATGTGCCTTGGGTCAGTGCGATAACCGACGATGGACTTGCGCTTCCCATCGAGCTCTTGTCTCAGCAACTCCTCGAATCTTACGTCGGAGCGTTTATAATTCGGCGTATCGACATTCGCGATGTTGTTAGCAATGACCTTCTGTCTTAGTGCTGCTGCATCAAGCGAGCGCTCCAATAGACTTAAAGCGCGAGTCTCAAACACTATGAACCCACCCTTCGAAGTAAAAATTAACCTTAAATCTTATTCCACATTCATGACCTTTTTCCTTCTGATTTCGACAATTAGCATCAAAATATTCATAAAAAACGTGAAAAACGGCGAAAAATTAAGACGTTCTTTGCAAAAATCAGAGGAGAATACCGTGAGAATACTCCCATAATATTGAAGAAGTTTGTCGAAAATATGAATTTAGTACTGGTCATGATTTCCTCTCGTGGAATCTTAAGTGAATATTTCGTTAGTCGAAAAGGGTGAAAAAAACAACCGCCCTAGGGCGGTTGAAGGATCGTATCTGTTATCGTTTCTGATTCAATTCTTCTAAGAGTTTATCGTTTAAGATGCGAATATAAGTGCCTTTCATACCAAGAGATCTTGTTTCGATCACGCCCGCGCTCTCCAGTTTGCGCAACGCATTCACGATAACAGACCGCGTAATCCCAGCTCTGTCCGCTACCTTGCTGGCGACGAGCAGGCCTTCCTTCCCGTCTAGTTCCTCGAAGATCTGTTCTGCAGCGTCCAGCTCGCTGAAAGACAGCGAGCCGACGGCTACTTGCACAGCAGCTCTGCTGCGTGCTTCCTCCTCGATCTCCTCTGTTCTCTCCCGCAGGATCTCCATGCCGATAATCGTGGAACCGTACTCGGCCAAGATGAGATCATCATCCACATATTCGTCCTGTTGACGGGAAAGGACCAGCGTCCCTAGCCGCTGACCGCCTCCCACAATCGGAATCACAGTCACGATCGGATGCACGAACAACTGGATGATCTCTGCCGACGCAGCTTCCCCGATCTTCAGATCGGCCGCAGAAGAGGTCTCGTCGATCATCAGCAGGATATCATTCACCTCGCTCGGAATGCGCCGCTCTTCGAAGAGCATACGGCGCGACTCTTCCTTCTCCAGGAATCCGGCAGCTCCATAGCCGAGTACTTTGCCTTTGCGGCTCAGTACGTAGATATTAGCATTGATGGTATCGCGCAGTACTTCCGCCATCTCCATGAAGTTTACATGCTGCCCGGCGGCGCGCTGCAGCAAGCGGTTTAAGCGACGTGTTTTGGTCAGCAAGTTCATGGCAATCCTCCACTACAACTATCCGTTACATCATAGAATATATTGGCTCAAATCCCGATTCTGTGCAATGCTCTCCAATTTCTCCCGCACATATTCGGGGGTGATGACGATGCTTTCCAGCATGATGTCCGGCGCTTCGAAGGACAGATCCTCCAGCAGCTTCTCCAGCAGCGTATGCAGCCTGCGTGCACCGATATTGTCTGTATTCGAATTGACTTCTACGGCGATCTTCGCTAATTCGCGTATCGCTTCCTCTGAAAACTCGACCTTGATCCCTTCCGTTTCAAGCAAGGCTGCGTACTGTTTGGTAAGAGCATTCTTCGGCTCCGTCAGGATGGAGACGAAGTCTTCCATGCTGAGGTTGTTCAGTTCAACGCGGATCGGGAAGCGGCCCTGCAGTTCAGGGATGAGATCGGACGGCTTCGCATTGTGAAAAGCCCCGGCAGCGATGAACAAGATATAGTCTGTCTTCACCGGACCATACTTCGTCATCACCGTCGAACCTTCCACGATCGGCAGGATATCCCGCTGTACGCCTTCCCGCGATACGTCCGGACCTGTGGCTTGATTCGTGCTAGCAATCTTATCGATCTCATCGATGAAGATGATGCCGCTTTGTTCTGCTCGGCGGATCGACTCCTGGATGACCTCATCCATATCGAGCAGCTTCTGAGCTTCCTCATTGATCAGCACTTTGCGCGCTTCCGAGATGGGCAAACGGCGCTTCTTCGTACGCTTGGGCAGGAGGTTGCCGAAGAGCTCCTGCATATTGAAGCCCATCTGATCCCCGCCTTGACCTGCAAGCATATCGAAAACCGTCGGCGCATTGTCCTCGACCTCGATCTCAATCTGCTGCTGCTCAAGTTCGCCGTTCAGCAGCTTGGCTCGCACTTCAGCACGGCGGGCAGCCACATCCTGCTCAACATGTTCTTCCCGCTCCGTCGTATCCTGCGTTTGTTGACCGAACAGCATCTCGAACGGATTACGCCCGGTGCGGCTGCGATTGCCCGATGGCACGAGGATCGAAACGATGCGTTCGTTAGCCAGTTTTTCTGCTTTGTCCTTTAACTGCTCGGTCTTCTCTGCTTTTACCATGCGGATCGATGTCTCGACGAGATCGCGCACCATCGACTCCACATCTCTTCCCACATATCCGATCTCCGTGAACTTCGTCGCTTCGACTTTCACGAAGGGAGCGTTCACCAGTTTGGCAAGCCTTCTAGCGATCTCCGTCTTGCCCACACCCGTCGGACCGATCATCAGGATATTCTTCGGCATGATCTCATCGCGCATCGACTCATCGAGCAGACTTCTCCGATATCGATTGCGCAGAGCAACAGCGACCGCCTTTTTGGCTTGTTTCTGTCCGATGATATATTTGTCCAGTTCGGCGACGATCTGTCTTGGAGTCAGCGCTTCTCTGTTCACTAACGTTCCCCCCGCTTCACTATTCAATCTCTTCTACGATGATGTTGGAATTGGTATAGACGCATACTTCAGAAGCGATCTTCAGCGCTTCATAAGCCATCTCCTTCGCTTCCAGATGCGAAGCATGCTGTTTCAAAGCACGCGCAGCTGACAAAGCAAAGCTTCCTCCAGAGCCGATCGCCAGCACATCATCGTCGGGTTCGATGACCTCGCCGTTGCCGGAGATGAGGAGCAGCGATGAGCGATCCATCACGATCAGCATCGCTTCCAGCCGTCTCAACACCCGGTCCGAACGCCATTCCTTGGCCAGCTCCACCGCCGCCCGCTGCAGATTGCCCTGATGTTCTTCGAGCTTCCCCTCAAACTTCTCGAACAAGGTGATGGCGTCAGCGACGGAACCGGCGAACCCCGCCAGTACTTTCCCCCGATACAGCCGGCGCACCTTGCGCGCCTTATGCTTCATGATCATATTCTGCCCGAAGGTGACCTGCCCATCGCCGGCAATGGCACCTTTGCCGTTGTGCCGGACGGCGCAGATCGTCGTCGCATGAAAACTCCAATCCATATTCTGACCTCCTCAGCTAAGCATGTATGGTCTTGATTCTATGCGCGCGGATGCGCACGATTATAGACGGACTGCAGATGATCCCGAGTCACATGGGTATAGATCTGCGTCGTCGAGATATTCGAATGTCCCAGCAGTTCCTGTACCGTTCTGAGATCGGCACCCGCTTCGAGCATATGGGTGGCAAAAGTATGGCGAAGCACGTGCGGACTGATCTTCTGACTCTGCGATGCCTGCTGCATGTATTTGTCGATGAATCTGCGGATACTGCGGTCGCTGAGCCGCCCGCCTCTGCTGTTGAGGAATAAAGCTTGACCTGACTCAGCGGTCACTAGCTGCGGCCGTCCCCGCTCGATATACAGTTTAATGGAATGCAGCGCATATTCGCCTAAGGGCACATAGCGCTCCTTAGACCCTTTGCCGAAAACCAATGCCACTCCATTGGCAAAATCCACCGAATCCAGATCCATTCCGACGAGTTCCCCCACCCGCATGCCGCTTGCATACAACGTTTCCATCACGGCGCGGTCGCGCAGGCCAACGGCCGTCGCCAGGTTGGGAGCGGCCAGGAGAGCCTTGATCTCTTCCGGATACATAAACCTGGGCAATTTCTTATCCAGCTTAGGAGTATGCACTTGCGCGAAGGGGTTTATGCCGACGACGCCCTCGCGCAGCATATACAAATAAAAAGAGCGCAGCGCCGATAACTTTCTGGCAATACTGCGCCTAGCATACTCACGTACATGCAATTCCGCCAGATATGAGCGAACATGGATATAAGTGACTTCTGCATAATCGGCGATCCCCTGCTGCTCCATATAATCGATAAATTGGCGGATATCGCGCTTATAATCTTGGATCGTATGGTGCGAAGCGTGTTTCTCCGCCTGCAGATAGCGCAGAAAGTTGTCCAGCCGTGTCTCAAGCATCGAACCGCCACCTTTGTCCATATCAAAATCTATTACCCGATCCAGATCTTGACAATGTCTGCATGAGTATAGAAGAAACAGCCAACACTTGCTGCCAACTCTTATCGTAACACAGCAAACTTATCCATTACAAGGAGGCAGCGGAAAGCATGTTGCCGGCAAAACCCTTCACCGCTTGCAAAGCGCGTTCAGCGAGGCGTTCATTCCTCAACTTCTTATCGCGGACACGCTCGGCCAATGGCGGCAGCAATCCGAAGTTCGTATTCATCGGCTGGAAGTTATCCGGCGAAGCAGATGTGATATAGTGCGCCAAGCTGCCGATCGCACTCTCACGCGGTGCTGTGACGGGCTCCAGGCCCCGGGCCAAGCGTGCTGCATTGATCCCGGCGATGAGTCCCGAAGCTGCAGACTCCACATACCCTTCGACGCCCGTCATTTGGCCGGCGAAGAACAAAGTGTCTCGCTGCTTCAACTGATAGGTCGGCTTCAGCAAGCGCGGCGAATTGACAAAGGTATTGCGGTGCATTACGCCGTAGCGGACAAATTCCGCCTGTTCCAGCCCCGGGATCAGCGAGAAGACCCGCTTCTGTTCTCCCCACTTCAGATGGGTCTGAAAACCTACTATATTAAATAGAGTTCCGGCCGCATTGTCCTGCCGCAGCTGAACGACGGCATAGGGCGTCCGTCCCGTACGAGGGTCCACAAGACCCACGGGCTTCAGCGGTCCGAATAAGAGCGTCTGCTTGCCGCGTCTGGCCATGACCTCGATCGGCATGCATCCCTCGAAGAAGATCTCCTTCTCAAACTCCTTAAGCTCGGTTGTTTCAGCGGTGATCAATGCCTCATAGAAGCGGTCGAACTCTTCTTCATTCATCGGGCAATTCAGATAAGCGGCATCTCCCTTATCGTATCGCGATGCCAGGAAGACCTTATCCATGTCGATCGAATCCCGCTCAACGATGGGGGCAGCTGCATCATAGAAGTATAGATAGGACTCGCCGGTCAGCTCGCGCAGTTTCTCCGACAGCGCAGGTGAAGTGAGCGGTCCGGTGGCGACCACAGTGATGCCTTCCGGCAGCTCAGTGATCTCTTCATGACGCACCTCGATGAGCGGATGCTGTTTGAGCGCCTCCGTCACCGCAGAGGAGAACCCCTCGCGGTCGACGGCAAGGGCTCCGCCCGCAGGCACTGCATGTTGGTCCGCACTGCGAATAATCAATGAATCGAGGATGCGCATCTCTTCTTTGAGCACGCCCACCGCATTGGTCAGCGAATTTGAACGCAGCGAGTTGGTGCAGACTAACTCCGCGAATTTGTCCGTATGGTGTGCAGGTGTCATGCGGATGGGTCTCATCTCGTACAAGATGACCGGAACTCCTTGTTTGGCGATCTGCCAGGCCGCTTCGGAACCGGCCAGTCCCGCTCCGATGACCGTTACTTTGATGTTAGACATAATTACCCCCCACTTCCTAAGATGATCGATCGATGATCCGCTGCGGAGATTCGCCTCGCGGTTATTCCGCGGCGGATTCATCGTCAGGATTCGCTTGCTTCTCCTTGTGACCGCAGCTTGGACACAAGATCGTAACCTGACCGCGTGCTCGCTTCTCCACGGTATAGGAACCGCATTCCGGACAAGATTTGGCCAGCGGTTTATCCCAGGAGACGAATTCACAATCCGGGTATCTGTTGCAGCCGTAGAAGATGCGTCCCTTCTTGCTGCGCCGCTCGACGATCTTTCCTTCGCCGCAGCCGGGGCAGTCCACGCCGATTTCCTTGATGATCGGTTTCGTATTCCGGCATTCCGGGAACCCCGAACAAGCCAAGAACTTCCCGAAACGTCCCATCTTATAGACGAGGTGACGGCCGCACTTCTCACAGACTTCATCCGACACTTCATCCTGGATCTCGATCTTGCTCATCTCGGCTTCGGCAACTTTAAGCCTCTTCTCGAAGGTCTGATAGAAGTTGTCGAGCACTTTCACCCAGTCGGCGATCCCTTCTTCGATATGGTCGAGTTCCTCTTCCATCTCAGCCGTGAATTCCACATTGAGGATCTCCGGGAAGAATTCTTCCATCAGTTGATTAACGACTTCACCCAGCTCTGTAGGCACAAATCTCTTATCTTCTAACCGGACATAACCGCGTTTCTGCACCGTTTCCAGCGTCGGTGCATAGGTGCTCGGCCGGCCGATGCCCAGTTCCTCCAGCGTGCGCACGAGCCTCGCCTCGGTATATCGCGGCGGCGGCTGCGTAAAATGCTGCTTCGGTTCGATCTTGCGTGTTTCCACTTCGTCGTCCTTCTTCAGCGGAGGCAGGAATTTCTCCTCATCATGGCTGCCGGTTCCGTCATCGCTGCCCTCCACATAGACTTTCATAAATCCAGGGAACTTGATCTTGGAACCGGCGGCGCGGAAGAGCACATCCCCAGCCGAGAGATCAACGGTCATCGTATCGAGCACCGCCGATGCCATCTGGCTTGCTACGAAGCGGTCCCAGATGAGTTTGTACAGGCGGTATTGGTCCCGGCTTAAGTAGGGCTTCACTTGCTCCGGCGTGCGATGCACCGAAGTAGGACGGATCGCTTCGTGAGCGTCCTGCGCACTGGCATTCTTCTTCGTGTAGACCCGCGGTTTGTCCGGCACATAGGCTTGCCCGTACTTCTGGATGATCCACTCCCGCGCTTCTTCTTGCGCAACAGGAGAGATTCGCGTGGAGTCCGTACGCATGTAAGTGATTAACCCGACGGTTCCCTCCTTGCCGAGATCGACCCCTTCGTACAACTGCTGAGCTACCGACATCGTCTTCGATGCACGGAAGTTCAACTTGCGGGCCGCTTCCTGCTGCAAGGAACTGGTGATGAACGGCGCCGCCGGATTGCGCAGCCGCTCCCGCTCCTTCACATCAGTGACGACGATCCGAGCGCCTTCGATCGCTTTGAGGATCTCCTGAACTTCGTTCTCATTCTTCAATTCGAGTTTCTCGCCGTTTCGCCCATAGAACTTCGCTTCGAATTCCTGACCTTCATGGGCGGCAAGCAAGGTGATCGTCCAGTATTCCTCGGGCACGAATGAACGAATCTCATTCTCCCGATCGATGATCAGCTTCACGGTAACCGATTGGACGCGGCCGGCGGACAGCCCCTTCTTTACTTTCTTCCAGAGCAAGGGACTGATCTGGTAACCGACCAGGCGATCGAGGATCCGCCGCGCTTGCTGCGCGTTCACCAGATCCATATTGATCGGTCTGGGCGACTTGAATGCGTCCTTAACTGCCTGCTTCGTAATCTCATTGAATACGACCCGGCAATGCTCATTCTCGTCCAATTCCAGATAGTGTGCCAAGTGCCAAGCAATCGCCTCGCCTTCGCGATCGGGGTCCGCTGCGAGATAGACTTTTTTGACCTTTTTGCTGGCGTCTTTGAGCTCCTTAAGAATCGCTCCTTTGCCTCGAATGGTGATGTATTTCGGTTTAAATCCTTGTTCAATATCTACGCCGGTTTGGCTCTTCGGTAGATCGCGAATATGACCCATCGATGCTTTAACGATGTAATTCTTGCCAAGATATTTACTGATCGTCTTTGCTTTTGCCGGCGATTCTACGATTACGAGCGAATCTGCCAAAAATGACTCCTCCCCTCCGAGGTCAATATATCGATACATATGTTGATCCTGGAGTTTTTTGAATCTGTTTCTTAATTAGTAAAGATAGCAGAACTGTGTGCAAATGTCCAAACTGGTATTGCGTCAATTCCAAAATTTCATCAATCGATCGTTCCTTCTCGGCGATGATTTCGAGCACCCGCCGCTCGTCCTCCGTAAGCTTCACACGGGCGCTGGGCTTGCGGCTGGAAGGCCTGAGCCGGGATATAATATGCGTATATTTTTCCGCGATTTCAACGCCGCTTGTCACACATTGCGAAGGAAAATTTTTGATCTCCGCCAGAGTTCCTTGGCTCTGCTCCGAAAAGATCGAACCGGGAACAAAGTACACATCGCGGTCTTGTTCAACGGCATACTCAGCTGTGATCAAGGCTCCGCTCTTCATGCCGGCCTCGACGACCAAGGTCCCCAGCGTCAAACCCGAGATGATGCGATTGCGCAGGTGAAAGAGTCCTTTGCTTGCCGGTGTGCCGAGGGGCCACTCGGAGACGAGAACGCCTTCCTGTGCCATGCGGTCGATCAAGAGAGCATTCTCCCTGGGATAGATGATATCCAGTCCCGTTCCCAATACGGCGGCGGAGGGAGCCCCTTCCGCAAGGCTCGTGCGATGGGCCTCCGTATCGATACCGCGTGCCATGCCGCTGACGATGCCCAACCCGGCGGCACACAGCTCGCTCACCAGCCTGCGCGCGGCTCGCTTCCCATAAGGGGTCGCCCGCCTTGTGCCGACGACGGCAATCGACGGGTGCTTGAGTTTCTCGATATCTCCCTTTACATAGAAAACATAAGGTCGCTGATAGATTTCCCTAAGGAGCGGCGGATAAGCTTCATCCCCATCGACGATGACCTGAACTCCCGCCTTCCGGTACCGCTCATATCGCTCTGCGATGAAATCTTCCGTCATTGTTTGTTTGATCGCTCGTGCTTTGTCCTCCGGGATTCCGAACGAGCGTAAGTCCTTGATCGACAGCTGGGATACATCGGGAAACAGTCCTTGGTTGATGTGTTTCTCCATGTGTTTCAAAAAATTCTGCACGGTCACCAGGCCGATGCCCGGGATCTCCTTGAGCCCGAACAGCCAATCTCTGCGATCCATCATCCTGCCTCCATTCTAAGTTATAAAATAAAAAAGCAACCCTCCACATCTCATCAACATGGAAGGTTGCTTACCTTCAATCAAACCATCGATATGATATATAATGTAAGGATTATTTCACTGTAATGCACTTCTCCAAGATGCCATGCTCCTTAAGCGCTTCGACAAGGGTATCGCCGATATCCGCAGGGGTCGGTGCCACACGGATGCCGCAGGCTTCCATAACCCGGATCTTCTCAGCAGCCGTTCCCTTGCCGCCGGAGATAATCGCACCGGCATGGCCCATGCGCTTCCCTGGAGGCGCCGTTTGACCGCCGATGAAACCTACAACGGGCTTCTTCATATTCGCCTTGATCCATTCCGCGGCTTCCTCTTCCGCGGTGCCTCCGATCTCACCGATCATGATGACCGCATAGGTGTCCGGGTCCTCGTTGAACAGCTTCAGGATATCGATGAACTCCATACCCTTCACCGGGTCCCCGCCGATCCCAACTGCCGTGGATTGACCGATGCCGCGGCTCGTCAATTGATGCACAGCTTCATAGGTCAGCGTGCCGGAACGGGAGACGACGCCGACATGACCAGGCGCATGGATATAACCGGGCATGATACCGATCTTCGACTGTCCCGGTGTCGTGATCCCCGGGCAGTTCGGACCGATGAGCTTCGTCTTCTTGCCCTCCATATAGCGCTTAACCTTAACCATATCCAGCACCGGGATGCCCTCGGTGATGCAGACCACGAGGTCCAGCTCCGCATCCACCGCCTCCATGATCGAATCGGCGGCAAAAGCAGGCGGCACATAGATGACCGAAGCGGTTGCCCCCGTTGCTTCCTTGGCTTCGAGCACGGTATTAAAGACGGGCAGGGTCACGGTCTCGCCGTTGTCCAGATGAAAGTCCACCTGCTGTCCGCCTTTGCCCGGGGCGGTGCCGGCGACCATCTGCGCACCGTATTCGAGACAGCTCTTCGTATGGAACATCCCCGTCTTACCGGTCATGTTCTGCGTGATAATCTTCGTATGCTTATCCAGTAGTATACTCATGGTATCGGTCACATCCTCCTATTGATTTACGAGTGAGACGATCTTCTGTGCACCGTCAGCCATTGAATCCGCTGCGACGATATCAAGCCCAGAATCCCGCAGGATCTGCTTGCCGAGGTCAACATTCGTCCCTTCGAGACGAACGACCAGCGGTCTGTCCAAGCCGACCTGCTTCACCGCTTCTACGATGCCGTTGGCGATCGTATCGCAGCGCATGATCCCGCCGAAGATATTGACGAAGATCCCCTTGACATCCTGATCGGAGAGGATGATCTTGAAGGCCTCCGTCACCTTCTCCGTCGTCGCGCCGCCGCCGACATCGAGGAAGTTCGCGGGCTCTCCGCCGTAATATTTGATGATGTCCATCGTCGCCATTGCCAGTCCCGCTCCGTTCACCATGCAGCCGATATTGCCGTCCAATGCAATGTAGCTGAGGTCATGCTTCGAAGCTTCGATCTCCTTCTCATCTTCCTCATCCAAATCGCGCAATTCCAAGATATCCGGATGGCGGTACAATGCGTTGGAATCGAAGTTCAGCTTGGCATCCAGCGCCATCACTTCACCGTCGCCGGTAACGACGAGCGGGTTGATCTCCGCAATGGAACAATCCTTATCGATGAAAGCGTTGTAAAGTCCAAGCATGAAAGCAACCGCCTTGTTAACCAGCTCGTTCGGGATGTTGATTGCATAGGCTAACTTGCGGGCTTGGAACGGCAGCAAACCTACGGCGGGATCGATCACTTCCTTGAAGATCTTCTCCGGTGTCGCCGCTGCTACTTCTTCGATCTCCGTTCCGCCTTCCGCGGAAGCCATCATGACAACCCGTCCCGTGCCGCGATCGACGACTACGCCGAGATAGTATTCTTTCTTTATGTTGCAGCCCTGCTCGATCAGCAGCCGCTTGACAACCTTACCCTCGGGTCCTGTCTGATGCGTGACCAGCACTTTGCCGAGGATCTCGGAGGCATGCGCCCGCACCTCATCCATCGTCTTCGCGACTTTGACGCCGCCTGCTTTGCCCCGTCCGCCGGCATGGATCTGCGCCTTCACAACGACGGGCAATCCGAGTTCTTCGGCAGCCGCTGCTGCTTCTTCCACAGAGAAGGCGACCCTGCCTTCAGGAACTTTGACGCCGTAGCGTTTCAGAATTTCTTTACCCTGATACTCGTGGATATTCATCCATACTCCTCCTGTTCAGTACTCATGAGATAGAGAGACTCGATGCGTCATGCTGTTTGATAGATGCCGGTTTGGTTATGTAAGCGATTAAGCATTGCAGTTGTCTGCTGCGAATGATATTGCTTTTACTGGTATGAATACGAATACATATGGAATGAAATCACAGGCTCCATATATTGTATCACGATTTTTCGAAAGTTTCTTTACATTTTTGTGACAGGTTCGTTGATATTTTGCCATATTCTAAGTTTCGTTTGCGATCTTTCTCTGATTTCTAGGGATTTCAGCCATTTACTAGAGGGATATCCAGAGCACGGTATTGGATCGCCTCGGCCAGATGCGCCGTATCGATCTGTTCGTGATCGTCGAGATCGGCGATTGTCCGGGCGATCTTCAGGATACGGTCATGGGCGCGGATGCTTAAGCCGAGCGCTTCGTAGTATTCTTGCAGCATCTCCCCCGCCTCCTTGGAGATCTTGCAGTATTTGCGCAGTGCCTCTCCTCGCAGATCACCGTTGCAGCGGATGGTCTTCTCTCGATAACGGCTAGCTTGCCGCTGCTCCGCTGCCGCGATCATCTCCCGCATAGCAGCTGAGGTCAGGCTGCGGCCGGCATCGCCGCTTAGTTCGGCATATTCGATATATGGCACTTCCACGTGCAGATCGATGCGATCGAGCAGCGGACCGCTGATGCGGGAGATATACTGTTCTTTCCGATAAGAAGGGCAGGTGCAGGCGCGTTTGCTGCTCGTGCTCCCCGAGAATCCACAGGGACACGGATTCATCGCGGCAACCAGGAGAAATTTCGTTGGGAACGTACAGATCGCTCGGGCTCGACCGATCGTCACGATTCCGTCCTCAATCGGCTGCCGCAGAACCTCCAGGGTCGATCTTGAAAACTCAGGAAGCTCGTCAAGGAACAGCACGCCGTGATGGGACAGGCTCACTTCCCCCGGCTTCGGACTGGCGCTGCCGCCGATCAGTCCGGCCGGAGAGATCGTATGATGGGGGGCGCGGAAAGGACGCTGCCTCATCATTCTGCCATTCGCATGAAGCCTGCCGGTTACGCTGTAGATCTTCATTACTTCCAGGGCTTCCTCTTCGGACATCGGAGGAAGAATCGACGGCAGGCGCCTTGCGATCATCGTCTTCCCCGATCCGGGAGGGCCGATGAGCAGCATATGATGCCTGCCGGCAGCTGCGATCATCGCCGCCCGTTTCGCTTGATGCTGCCCTTGTACATCCCCGTAGTCGATATCGGGTGTTTCTATGGCTTGGGCATCATCCGCCGCTGTGCTTAAGCTGTACTGCAGATGGACGGAGAACAAGCCGTTCCGCTGTGCGCTGTCCTCTCCCCCAAGCGGCTTAGGAAGCGATCCGTCGGCTTCCATCGCACGCAGATGCTCAAGACTGCGAATCGGAACGATCTCGATGCCGCTGATCAACCCTGCTTCTGCTGCATTCTCAGCGGGAAGGATCACGCGCTTGAACCCCGCTTGCTTGGCAGCTGCCGCCATCGGCAGCACACCGGGTACGGGACGGACTTTGCCATCGAGCGAAAGCTCGCCGATGAACATCGTCCGGCTGACATCCGCCTTCACCTCACCGGACGCAAGGAGTACGCCGGCGGCAATGGCAAGATCGAAGGCCGTACCCTCTTTGCGCAGATCCGCCGGTGCTAGATTGATCGTTACGCGTTCCTGGGGGAAGCGATAACCCGTGTTCTTGATCGCTGCGCGGATCCGATCGATGGATTCGCGAACGGCTGAATCGGGCAGTCCGACCAGATGAATCTGCGGCAGGCCGCGGGCGAGATCCGCTTCGATCTCCACGACCACCCCTTCAATGCCGTGAATGCAGCATCCATACACTTGTCCATACATAACAAAGAACACCCTCTCTACTGTTAATCGGCTCACCCGGCTTGAATGTCAGCTGTAACGGGTGTCCGCTCGTATCAGAACAGTTAGAATAGGGTGCTTCCTCTTATTCTACTTATCCATTGATCTATGAGACTTGATCCATATGAGCTGGATTTACCTATGACACTATATTGCTAATACGACATAGATCTGGAATTTCCTTCTTCACGAGATGAATTCTGGGGATGAAATTACGCTATTGGGGCAATACTTTACATGAGGTGATGAAAGGATGGAGAACAAACCGTACTACTGCCCGAACTGCAGGTCCAATCGGGTCAAATTCAATATCATCTCAAGCACTTGCCAGCGAATGATCAAAGATGCAATTACCGGCGAGGTGCTCGCTTTGGAGGAACCGGAAGCACTTCCGCAGGAAGAGGCGACGATCCAATGCTTGGTATGCCAGTTTATGGGCAATGAGATGCGTTTTATCAAACAAGCGGAACGGGAACCTCGAATTCCTCAGCCGCAGCTGCTAAGTTAATGCCCGATGTTGTTATGAGCGTATTCTCGGATGAACCGAGGATACGCTCATATTTTGGTTATATGTATCAAAAAGCTTCCGGAATATGCTCGATCTGAACCCCTCCGTCAGCCAGCATACGAACGGCAATTACATCGAACCTCAGCCGCGTATCCTGCGGATAATGCTTCTCTTTCATATAGAGGAGCGCCAATTGCCGCAGCTTGCACTGTTTGCGCGCGTCGATGGATTCAGCGGCGCTGCCGAATCGGTCGCTGGACCGCGTCCTGACTTCCACGATCACCAGCTGCTCGTCCAATCCCGCCACAACATCGATTTCACCTAAGCGGCAGCGCCAATTGCGGTCGATAAGGCGATAGCCGCGCGACAGCAGATAGCTGCAAGCCGCCTGCTCCCCCTTCTGTCCCAGCCGCCGGCGATAATCACCATACGTCATTCGCTTGACTCCATTCCTTCGCCTTCCGATCCGTTCGATAGACGAAGCTTAATACTTCAGCGACCAATTGATACAACTCCAGGGGGATCTGTTGATTCAGCTCCAGCTTCGACAGCACTTCAACAAGAGAGGCGTCCTCCTGGATCGGTATACCGTGTTCCTTGGCTTTGTCAATGATATTCCTGGCGACCAGACCCTTGCCCTTCGCCACGAGGATGGGAACCTCATGTTCACTCGGTTCATAGCGCAGAGCAACGGCTTGTTCTCGCTTCTGTTCCTTCGAACGACGCTTCCCTCTCATATGCGAAGATCGACTCCTCTATAAGCAGCGCCGGCCGCATATCTTCTTAGCCCCTGGATGTCTTGTTGTTTCACTGCAGATGCCTCCCCGCCGCAGGTCTTACCAGCCGGCGGAGCATCGTATCCGGGCAGCGGATACGCCTGCAGGGTGGACAAGTGATATCCCAGTTCCTCCAATGCCTGCTGGATCTGCTCCTTCCCTTCCTGCATAAGCATCTGCGACAGGGGATGATCATTGTAGATGCGAAGCGATACGATGCGCTCTGTCACCTGCATATCGATCATCATCTCTCCCAAGGCTTCTAGCTCAAGATCGAAGAACAGATGGCAGTTCGCACTGTCCAGCTCGCCGCGTTTGCCGCGGCGCGTCTGGATATGGACCGAAGCCAGATGCTCCCCTTGTTCGTTCATTACCGGCACAAACATGGTCACATAGGTAATCGGCGAATGGCGATCCCCGCTGAGCAGCAGCTGCTGTCCCGTGATCGCCTGCGCGGCCTGTTGGATGGTCTCGCGCAGGGCCGCCGGCAGTTGTTCGATCGTCGAAGCCTGCAGCAGCAAGCTCTTGATCGTCTCCGCAGCGGGAGGCGGCGCCGCACCTGCTGCCTCCTGTGCTGCAGCTGCTTGCTCTGCTGCGGGTGCCGATATTATCGAATCCGCCGTTGGGGGATTCATGATGTTTGCTGCGCGGTCCGGCTGCTGCAGAATGAGGCGCTCCATGAGCCCATATTCATAATCAAGTCCCAGGGTCTGCAACAGCTGACGCAGCAAGGAGCCGTCCAGACGTGCTACTTCGCCGGCAGCGTAGATTCTTCCCGCGGATGCTGTTTGCGCATCAAGAGCCTGTGATGGATTGGACGGCAGTGTACGCAAGGAATCTGCCGAAGCTTTACCGGAGGATGCTCCTGCTCGAGCTGACGCAGAAGCGGGTATCAAATGCGGCGCCGCGCCTGAACCGCTGGGGCCTCCCAGCTGCACCATCTGTGAGCCCCTGCCATTGCCAGCGGTTAAAGAAGAAGCATGGCTCGAAGCATTTCCAATGTTCGGTCGTTTTAGCGGCGGTGTATCGGCGGGAAGGGATGCTGGGGCCGGAACTTGCTGCCCGCTTGCCGCGGATCCCGGCTGGGCCGCTTGTGTTCCCGGCATCTGTGATCCCGGAGAAGCAGTACTTGGCACCGCTGTATTTGCCGCAGCCGTCCGTCCGACCGCAGCCGTCTGCAGGGACTGCATGCCGCCGGCAGTGCCTCCCTGCATCCAGGTCGCGCCGCCTTGACCGCTGAAAGCCGCAGGCATACCGCGGGCTTGAGCGAACCATTGGGCGATGGCATCGGCCAGCCTTGTCAGGATGCCATGTGCCTGTCCAGACAGCGAGAAGACGCCCCCATGTTCGGAAGAGGAAGCGAGCAGTGAAGCAATCTCTGCTGCGATGGAGGACAGCAGCTGCGGCAGCGGTCTGCCATGGATGACCTGCGCGATGCTTAGCACCGCCTCCCGGCTCAGCGGCAGACCGCGCTGCACAGCGATGATGCTGCTCTGCATCCATCCGGCCGCATCGACATGTGCAGGCTGCTGCGACAGGAAGCTGGACAGGAGGCGTGCTTCCTTGGTCTGCAGCTGCACGCCCAGCTGCTGCGCTTGCCGCAAGAGCTCACGATGAAGCGGGGTATCGGGCAGCCCAAGCTGCTGCAGCAAACGGGTGAACAGCTCCTCCCCTGCTCCCTCGTTCATCATCACCGTGCGCAGGACCAACTGTCCATCTGTACTCCCGGCCTGCACTTGCAGCCATGCCGCTTGGCCGGCCTCCAACGGGGTCTCTAGACGCGCCCTTACGTGAACACCGTTCAATGAGATCAGCGCATCTTGACCCTCCAGCAGCTGCAAGACGACGCCGCGCACGACTTGGCCCTCTCTAAGTTCCAGCCTCCGAACATCCTGAGACTGAACCTGAAGATCGCCCAGCAGCCCGCGCATCATATGACCAACGTGCATCCTTCTTCCCTCCCTTCCGTTCTAAGCAGCGATGAACAGCGTCTGGAAAACGTGATTCGACATGCAGAATCGATCTAAGCGATAAGTCCGTGTTATTTTGTTCTTATTAACCTATATCGGTTAAACGTATGTATACTTGAAGAGTTAGAACAGCAGTTGCTGCTGAGCAAGGAGATTCGTGAGGAATGAGCGGCGGTGCAGCGGACAGGGGCCATGGATCAAGATGCTCTCGCGATGCGCTTTGGTCGCATATCCCTTGTGCTTGGCGATCCCGTATTCCGGATACTGCAGATCCCACTCCAGGCAGAGCCGATCCCGGGTCACTTTGGCGACGATCGAAGCCGCAGCGATCGACTGGCTCAGCGCATCACCGTGAATAACCGACAGCTGGCGAATTGGTGAGTCCACTTTCTCCGCATCGATCAAGAGATATTCCGGCTCGACAAGAAGCGCCTCCAGCGCCTTCCGCATCGCCAGCCGAGCCGCCTGCTTGATATTGATTCGATCGATCGTCTGCGCATCCACGCGGCCGATGCCCACGGCCACGGCCTGCTCCATGATCACGTCATAAAGCTCGTCCCGTTTCTTCGCACTCAGCTTCTTCGAATCATCAACGCCCTGAAGCTCCAGATGCTGCGGCAGGATTACCGCCGCGGCGACCACATCCCCTAGAAGACACCCGCGCCCCGCCTCGTCGATGCCGGCGATCCGCGTATACCCCTGTTCCCAAAGCTCTTGTTCATATCGCAACATCACGCGTTCCTGCCTTCCCCATGATCTGTTAATAGAGATCTTTCAAAATTCGGTCCTGTCATTTCATTCTGTTAAGGGTATCTGCCATCTTACAATATCTACTAAGTCTAAACCCGTTAAGGCCTGTCCAAGCTGATCCTGCCAAGTCTGCCGCTGCGCAGATCCCGCAAGATGACCAGAGAGGCCTTCTCCAGGTCGATCGCACCGCCGCTCATCAAACAGCCTCGCCGGCGGCCGATCGCTTCCATCAACTCCACGATCTCATGCGGATTGTCCAGGTCAACTTCCCCGTACTCCACTTGATAACGCTCCCTAAGAGCATCCGGATAGTGCTGCAGCAGCTGTTTGACGGCATAGAAGGCGACATCATCGACGTTAAGGATTTCCTCCTTAATCGCCCCCGTCGCTGCCAAGCGCAGGCCGACCTCCTGGTCTTCGAACTTCGGCCACAGGATGCCGGGGGTATCCAGAAGTTCCATATCGTGTCCCACTTTGATCCATTGCTGTCCCTTCGTTACGCCGGGCCTGTCCCCCGTAGCGGCGGCACTCCTGCCGGCCAGCCGATTGATCAGCGTCGACTTGCCGACATTGGGGATCCCGACGATCAACGCGCGAATCGCCCGCGGGCGCATGCCTTTGCGCCGCTGCGCTTCCAGCCGGTCCTGCAGGATCTCACGGCTGAGCGCGAAGATCTGCTGCACATTCATCCCCGACGAGGCATCGACCGGCAGCGCTTGCAGCCCCTCATCGGCAAAAAAGCGGACCCACTCCTCAGTGATACCTGGATCCGCCAGATCAGCTTTATTCAACAGCACAAGACGTCTCTTTCCAGACAAGATCTCATCGATCATCGGATTGCGGCTGGAGATCGGAATCCTCGCATCCAGAAGCTCGATGACGATATCGATCAGCTTCAGCTTCGCTTCGATCTGCCGCCGGGCCTTCGTCATATGACCCGGAAACCACTGGATCGTCACGGCAGCACCTCCACATCTCCATGGTGTATAAATTGCATGTTTTCATAAGGCCAGATAATCATGTCCGCTCTGCCGACGATACGGCTGTACGGCACCATGCCCACACTCAGGCTTCTGCTGTCGACGCTGTTGGGCCGGTTATCTCCCATCACGAACACATGGCCGGCTGGCACGAGTGTTTCCGGGTAATCAAGATGATTGTAACCGCCGGCGGCTTGATGACTTTGGATCTCTTCCTCGATGTAATATTCCCGCAGCAGAGAGCCGTTTATGTAAACATGATCTCCTTCTACCCGAACCGTCTCCCCAGGCAAGGCAATAACCCGCTTGATATAATAATCGCCGGCTGACGTGCGGAAGACGACCACATCCCCGCGCTTCGGCTTGGCGAACCAATACGCCCATCGATCGACGATCACATATTGGCCGTCAGAGAAGTTCGGCTTCATCGAGTCACCCTTAACCTGTGTCGGCGTGACGACGAACCAGAGCATAAAATGCACGATAACATAAGCCGTCACGGCAGCAAGCAGCCACCGGTAGATCAGATTGGTACGAAAGTCGATCGTATTCACCCCATCTCATCTTATCGCCCATGCAAGAGCTGCATGAGAGCCCGCAATATGATATGACCATAAGATGGAATGAATGTCAATAAGATGTCTCCAAGAAAAAATAATCTCTGTAATGAATGAAAAAGAGGCTTGTTGTGCTCAAGCCTCTGCTTCTGTTCTTATCGTTTTTCTTCGATTCTTGCAGCCTTACCGCGCAGATTACGCAGATAATAAAGTTTCGCGCGGCGAACTTTACCACGGCGAGCCACTTCAATTCTATCGATTCTCGGCGAGTGCAGCGGGAACGTACGCTCAACGCCCACCCCGTACGAGATCTTGCGTACGGTGAAGGTTTCGCTGATGCCGCCGCCGCGACGCTTGATGACCACACCTTCGAACAACTGGATCCGTTCACGGCTGCCTTCACGAACCTTCACGTATACCTTCAAGGTATCACCAGGACGAAAAGCTGGTATATCTTGACGCAGTTGTTCGCGGGTAATCTCTTGTACGATATTCATATGACTCCCTCCTTCCACTAAGGTGTTCTTGCCGCTATGGGAGCCTTATCTCCCAATCATCGCCTGAGCAGAGGACCACCCGACCTGTAACACAACGAGTATAATAATACCACAGCGGCTGTGGAAATACAATCATTTTTCTCGGTTGCGCCGGCGAATGATCCCGGGACTAGGCTTCATCCGATTCTTGCCTGCTGTCAGCGCCCCGTTCTTCCTCCCATTCCCGCAGCCATGCGCGTTCCTGTTCGCTTAACTCCCTGTTCTGAAGCAGATCAGGCCTGCGCTGCCACGTCCGCCGCAAGGACTCACGATGCCGCCACTTAGCAATCTCGCCGTGATGTCCGGATAAGAGGACATCCGGCACCGACCAGCCGCGGAACTCGGCCGGCCGTGTGTAATGCGGATGCTCGAGCAGGCCAGTGCTGAAGGAATCCGTGACTGCAGAGATCTCGTTGCCGAGGACGCCGGGCAAGAGGCGTATGACACTGTCCATGACGACCATCGCCGGCAATTCGCCGCCCGTCAGCACATAATCGCCGATCGAGAGCTCGTCGGTCACCAGATGCTGACGGATGCGCTCATCATACCCTTCATAATGACCGCAGATGAAGATCAGATGCTCCTCCTCCGCCAGCTGCTCAGCGATGCGCTGCGTATACGGGACGCCTTGCGGGCACATGAGGATGATGCGCGGCTTCACCGCTTGCCCTGCGATCAGATCTTCGACCGCCAGGAAGATCGGTTCCGGTTTCAGCACCATGCCTCCTCCGCCCCCGTAAGGGTAATCATCCACCGTCCCATGTTTGTTCGTCGCGTATTCGCGGAAGTTCACAGTATTGACTTGTACGGCGCCTTTTTCAATTGCCTTGCCGATGATGCTCTGGGATAAGAAGCCCGTGAACATCTCCGGAAACAGCGTCAGGACATCGATCCGCACGTCAGATCAAACCTTCCATCAGATGTATCTTCACCCGTTTATTCTGCACATCGACTTCCTTGACCACTTCATCGATATAGGGGATGAGCACGGGCTTGCCCTTCTCCCGCTGCACGACCCAGACATCGTTGGCCCCCGGCGCCAGAATCTCGCTGATCACGCCGAGTACTTCGCCATCCTCTGTGATCACTTCGCAGCCGATGATCTCGTGGTAATAGTACTCGCCCGGCGGCAGCTCGGAGAGATACTTCGAGCTGACCTTCAAGAGGCCCCCTTTGAATCGCTCAACTTCATTGATATCATCGAATTGTTCGAATTTGATCAGATAGGTTTTCTTATGAAGCTTGACCGATTCTACAGTAACAGGGATCCGTGCGTCCAATTTCTCATGTTCGATCACTAATTCGCTGCCTTGACTGAAGCGCTCCTCAGGAAAATCCGTCGTAGGCCAGATCTTAAGATGCCCTCTCAGCCCGTGGGTGTTGACGATTTTGCCGACAGTGTAGAAGGTTTCCTGCATAGCTCTCTCTCCTTATGCGGTGATCGAAAATATAGAAAAAGGGCGAGGAAGGATCCCTGCCCTACGATAGAATATCGACAGCTACCCGTTTCTGCTCTTTCACTGCCGCTGATGTAACGACCGTGCGGATCGCCTTGGCGATCCTCCCCTGTTTGCCTATCACTTTGCCGACATCGCTGGGATGAACCGAGAGTTCATACACGATCAGATGTTCCTTCTGTTTCTCTGTAACGCGGACTTCTTCGGGATGGTCAACCAATCTCTTGGCGATGACACTGACTAATTCTTTCACCATTATATCCCCCGAATCCAAACATTATTTCTGCAGTTTGCTTTCGTGGAACTTCTTCATGATGCCGGCTTTGCTGAACAGGCTGCGAACCGTGTCCGACGGCTTTGCGCCGACCTGCAGCCACTTTAGGGCTTTCTCCTCATCGATCGTCACTGCAGCAGGATCAGTCAGCGGGTTATAAGTACCGATCTCCTCAATAAAGCGACCGTCGCGCGGAGAACGGGAATCCGTTACGACCAAGCGATAGTAAGGTCTCTTGCGAGCACCCATGCGCTTCAGACGAATGCGTGTTGCCATGTTGTCTTCACCTCCTTCTCAGAATCTTGCTGTTATAAGTCATTTGGGATAGAAAAAAATCGGTAATCATTTATTTAACGCCCGGTGTATCAGCCGAACGGGAAGCGGAAGCCCTTGTTCTTGCTGAGTTTCTTCAGCGCCTTGCCCCTGCTGCCGCTCATCATGTTCGAGAATTGCTTCATCATCTTGCGCATGTCTTCGAACTGCTTGAGCAGGCGGTTCACATCCTGCAGAGTGGTTCCGCTGCCCTTGGCGATGCGCTTGCGGCGGCTGGCATTGATGATCTCAGGCCGGCGGCGCTCCTCTGGGGTCATCGACTTGATGATCGCTTCGGTGCGCGCCATCTGCTTCTCGTCGACCTTCAGGTCTTTGAGCCCTTTGGCCTTGCCGATGCCCGGCAGCATATCGAGAAGCTGATCCAGTGGTCCCAGCTTCTTGATCTGCTCCAGCTGTTCCTGGAAGTCCTCCAGCGTAAACTCCGCCCGGCGCATCTTGCGCTCGAGTTCCGCTGCCTTCTCCGCATCGATGCTGGCCTGCGCCTTCTCGATCAGCGAGAGCATATCGCCCATGCCGAGGATGCGGGAGGCCATTCGCTCTGGATGGAAAGGCTCCAGCGCATCGATCTTCTCGCCCATCGCTGCAAACTTGATCGGGCAGCCGGTGACGGCCTTGACGGAGATCGCTGCACCGCCGCGGGTATCGCCGTCCAGCTTGGTCAGCACGACGCCCGTCAGCTCCAATTGCTCGTTGAAGCTCTGCGCCACATTCACCGCGTCCTGTCCGGTCATCGCATCGACGACGAGCAGGATCTCATCCGGCTTCACCGCATCGCGGATCTGCTTCAGCTCATCCATCAGCTCTTCATCGATATGAAGGCGTCCAGCCGTATCGATGATCACATAGTCGAGATGGTTCTCCTTGGCATGTTCAACGGCCTTCGCCGCGATCTCAACCGGGTTCGTCTCGCCAAGCGAGAACACGGGCACCTTGATCTGTTCGCCCAGGATCTGCAATTGTTTGATCGCAGCCGGGCGGTAGATATCCGCCGCGACGAGAAGCGGCTTGTGATTCTGCTTCTGGAGCAGGCGCGCGAGCTTCCCGGAAGTCGTCGTCTTACCCGCACCCTGCAGCCCCGCCATCATGATCACCGTGGGCGGGCGCGTCGAACGGGCCAGCTTGCTGTGGGTGCCGCCCATCAGCTCCGTTAATTCCTTATTGACGATATCGATGACGACCATACCCGGCGTGAAGCTCTTCAACACTTCCTGACCGATCGCGCGTTCTCTGACTTTATTGATAAAGTCTCTGACGACCTTGAAGTTCACGTCCGCTTCCAACAGCGCCAGACGCACTTCTCGCAGCGCTTCGTTAACATCTTCCTCCGTTACCTTGCCCTTGCCGCGCAGCTTGCTGAACACACTCTGCAGCCTGCCGGTCAACCCTTCAAACGCCACAGGATCTCCTCCAATGCTAAGGGAAATTCCAATATCATCAACATACTGCAGCGATTATGTTCGGTCTACTTCCTCCAACTGCATGAGCAGCCGTTCGATCGCTGTTCTCTGCTCATCTGACAGCTGTCTCGCGATCTCTCTCATCTCATGAATCGTCCGCTGCCTCTGTTCATGGCGGGACAGAAGACCGAGCTTGTCCTCGTAATCCTCGAGGATCGCCTCAGTACGTTTAAGTTGATCATACACTGCTTGTCTAGACACTGCAAACTCGGCAGCGATCTCACTCAGCGAGTAATCATCATGGAAATAATATTGCATATATGTGCGCTGTCTCTCTGTGAGCAGCGAGCCGTACCAATCAAACAGGAGGTTCATGCGCGTCGTTTTGGCTAACATTTCTTGTTCGGATGCATGCTTCACCATGCGTCATGCCCCCTTTCCTTCAAGAGGGTGTAAAGGAACTATCCTTGACACTGATCATAACCTCTACTATATTAACGAATCCATCTATGGCTGTCAAGCTGATTTTCTTGTCACCTCTATGAACCGCAAAAAAACCGATGACTCTACAGCAAGAGATTCATCGGCGATCGTTCATTGATGACTCATTGATAATTTTTTAGGAATCATTGGGGGGGCTTTGGTGATTCTTGTGGATTCATCGGCGGTGATCTATCCCCGACTGATCGATCGGGATCTATCATCGACCTATCGGTGATTCTCATCGATTTATCGGTGATTAAGCGGTACTCAAGCGGCGGGCTGGTGAGGAAGCATTGCTCGAATGATTGGATCAACCTCTTAAGGCTGCTGATCGTTCTCCGGATTTTGTATGATTTTTAGGATAAAACACCTGCAGTTGCAGCTTTTCTTTCGGAAATTGTACGATTTTTAGGTCAAAATCTGCTAGATTCGCCATTTAATGCACCATCTTATACGAAATTTCGTACAAAACACTGCGGCAGATGGCTTGTCCTCCAGCCTTTATCCCATTTTTCGTATAAAACTCCTTGGAACAGATATCCCCAACATGTTTTTGTTCTATATTCTTACAAAACTTTCGCTTGCTCCATGTTCAGCCCCATCTATGCTCTGGCTTATCCATGCTTTGGATCATCCACGATTTGGGCCCATCCATGCTTTGATTCATCCACGCCTCCCACTCATGCTCCGCTCCACGAATGTTCCATCGACGAGAAACCAAGCATCTGTTCTCCCAATCTATTGCAAGATTCCCATGCTTTCGATATGCTTCTTCGTCTCAGGAGTTCCGAGCTCATGGATCTTGCGGTAGATAGCCTTAAGCTGATCATCATATCGGTCATTCTCGGCGTCATCATGGTATTGCACATAGGGGATATGCGATCGCAGCGCGGATTCGCGGTCCAGGTCATCCAGTGCCTCAAACATCCCTTGCAGGGATGCCACATCCTCTTCTGAAGCAAGAATTTCAAATTCATATGCACTGTCGCTTTGCTGCTCCATAACCGATTCAGCCTGCACCGAAACATAATAAGTTCGTTTGTCCATCATCTTTGCCCTCCCGATGTCATGCGTTCTATGGTACGTCATACGTTTCACGGCTCGTCATTCGTTATACATAACATCATGTCTTCAACGCTGCGTCCGACCGTACTTTTTCAGATCCTGTACTCGTCCGGGCTTCATGTTTCGCATCCTCATATCCTGTTTCTTTAACATTAAGTTCATTACTCGTTTGATGCTCTCCTAATGCTTTTCTTTATGCTCTCTTTGCTCCGCCGACATCCTGCCCCGTACTTCCCAAGATGATGCACTACCCGCCTGGATACGCGCCTCCGGGATACTTTATCAAAAAGTATACGGCTACGAATAAGATGAGAATTATGAAGATCACATAGGTCCATAGGATGGGATTGGCTTTCATTTTGTGTTTTGAAACCGTACCGCTGACCCCTTCGTCTAGAACTTCGCCTTTTCTCTTCTCCATTGCCACTCGCAGCGAAGAGATTAGACCTAAAGCAACGACTACGATGGATAGTATAAGCAGCACTTGCCACCAGGGCATGGAATCCTCCTGCCTTTCCTGCCGTACGGCCTGTCGCACGGATACTTTATCCTTATCTTTCCGCTTCAAGCCGTCGTTCATACATCCTGCCCGCTTACGGAGCACGAAATATATTTAAATTGTGCGGTCTAGTATGTAATTGGTGCGTGAGACAACATTTTCTGGTGATTCAACTTTTGACGATAGAGAACCCGTACGTGAGACGACAAAATGTGTTGATCCAGCCCCACAACGGCGAAAGCCAGACGCGAGACGACAGATCCTGTTGACTCAACTTGGGCCAATGGGGATCCAGTACGTGAGACGATAATTCTATTGACTCATAACTCTTAACTCAGCATTCTCCATTTCAAAACCCGATCATAATCAGATAATGAAAAAAAGCCGGCCGCCCTTTAGGCAGCCAGCGTTACATAAACACTATCTTGTTTCTACATCTTGATTCTACACTTCCGACGACTCCATATCCTCTTCCGTGACCAAACCAGCGAACAGAGCATGGACGAACTGCTCCGAATCGAAGGGTTCTAAGTCGTCCATCTTTTCACCCAGACCGACGAACTTCACGGGGATATTCAACTCATTGCGAATCGCGATGACGATGCCGCCCTTGGCGGTGCCGTCCAGTTTGCTGAGCACAAGCCCTGTGACGCCCGTCTTCTCGCCGAATAACTTCGCTTGGCTCAGGGCGTTCTGCCCCGTCGTCGCATCGACGACGAGCAGCACCTCATGGGGGGCCCCCGGTACTTCACGGCCGATTACGCGGTAGATCTTGTTCAGCTCCTCCATCAGGTTCGTCTTGTTCTGCAGACGACCTGCGGTATCACAGAGCAGGACGTCGATCTTGCGCTGTTTGGCCGCTTGCACCGCATCGTAGATCACCGCTGCCGGATCAGAGCCGGCTTGGTGTTTGATCACGTCCACGCCGACACGCTGTCCCCATACTTCCAACTGCTCAATCGCTCCAGCGCGGAAGGTGTCCCCCGCTGCCAGAAGCACTGATTTGCCTTGGCTTTTGAGACGGTGGGCCAGCTTGCCGATGGTCGTCGTTTTGCCTACGCCGTTAACCCCGACGAACAGGATCACCGTCAAGCCGTCTTCGTTCAAGCGAAGTTCCACATCGGTGTCATCGCCCTTTAGCAAGGACACGAGTTTCTCGGAGAGGATCGGCTTAAGCTGTCCGGCATCCTCGATCCGCTGTTTCTTCACTTCGCTGCGCAGATCATCGATCAGCTCCATCACCGTTGTCACGCCGACATCGGCGCTGATCAAGATCTCCTCCAGCTCTTCATAGAATGCCTCGTCGATCTTCTTATATCTGCGCAAGAGGTCATCCATCTTCTCCGTAAAGGCGCTCGTCGTCTTCTGCAAGCCTTCTTTGAACTTCGTTGTAACGCTCTCCGCCTTTGTGGAGATCGACTCGCGTAACTTTTTGAAAAAATTCATCTTCCAACCTCCGCCAACTGATAGTTCCACAACTGATTGAATCCCTTGAACTCCCTTGGATTCGCTGGAATCCCCTTAACATCCCTTGGTTTCTCTACGATTCGCTTGAATCGCTTAGATACGCTGAGACGTGCCTGATCCACGCTTTATGCCGATACGGGTTCACCGTCTTCCAACCGTACCGATACCAGCTTCGATACGCCGTCTTCTTCCATCGTCACGCCGTACAGGACGTCCGCTTCCTCCATCGTGCCCTTGCGGTGCGTGACCACGATGAACTGCGTCTGATTGGAGAATTCCCGCAGATAAGATGCGAAGCGCGAGACATTCGCTTCATCGAGGGCTGCCTCTACTTCGTCCAGCACGCAGAAGGGCACGGGACGAACGTGGATGATCGCAAACAGCAGCGCGATCGCCGTGAGCGCCTTCTCACCGCCGGAGAGAAGCTGAAGATTCTGCAGCTTCTTGCCCGGCGGCTGGGCGATGATATCGATACCGGTCTCCAGGATATTGTCGGGATCGCTCAATATGAGATCAGCCCGTCCGCCGCCGAACAGCTTTACGAACACCTTCTTGAATTGCTCGCGAATCTGTTCGAAGGTTTGGGTGAAGCGCTCCGACATCTCCCGTTCGATATCCTTGATCACCTCGTACAAAGTTTCCTTCGCTTCGACGAGGTCATTCTTCTGACGGGTGAGGAAATCATACCGTTCACTCACGCGCTCATACTCATCAATCGCGCCGAGGTTCACATCGCCGAGCTGAGTGATCCGGCGTTTTAGATCCCTGACAGCCGCCTGCGTGCCCAGGATGTCCTGAGGAACTGGATACCTTTCCTTAGCGAGCTCATAACCAATCTCATAATCTTCAGCCAGATGCTTAAGCAGGTTGTCCAGCTCGACATCGAGACGGTTCAGCCGCACTTCCAGCTGGTGTACTCTCGCTTCAACTTCCTGCAGCTGGACTCGCTGTTCCTTCGTCTCTTCCTCACGCTGAGCGAGATCTTGCAGCTTCTGGGCCCGATCAGCGCGCATGAATTCGATGCGCTGCGCACATGCATCCCGTTTCTCGAGAAGCTGCTCATAGAGCACGGATTGGCGCTTGATCTCGTCCGTCGTGCGGGCGATCTCAGCATCCGTGTTCTTGAGCGTCTGCTCTGTTTCCTCCTGCTCCTGCAACAACGCAGCCAGCTCATCAGTTGTACGCTGCATCTGCTGCCGCATCGCAGAGCGGTCCTGCGTAACGGAGGCGATCTCCACCTTCAGCTCAGTGAGCTGGGTTTGCAGCTGATCCTTCGCAAACTCCTGGGACTTGCGCAGTTCCTCTGCTTGACGAAGCTGTTCATTGAGCGAGTCTTCCGCCTCCGCAAGCTCCTGTAGCTTGTCCTGTACTTCAGCCAGGCGCTGCTCGATCTGCCGGCGTTCGTGAAGCACCGTCTGCTGGTCCTGCTCCGTCACCCGCAGCAGGGCTTCGATATTCTGGAGCTGCTGATTCGCCTGTTCGATCTGGGACTGAAGTGCTTGCTCCTGCAGCCGACCTTGTTCGCCCAAGCGGCGAAGTTTCTCCAAATCTACCTGCAGGCGTTTGATCTCCTGCTCTTCATATCGCACCATCGTGCCGGCATCTTCGAGTTCGCTGCCGAGGCCGCGGATCTCCTGCTCCAGCTGATCTATGATCCGCTGCCGGCCCAGCAGGCTGTTCGTCTTCTTCTGGAGGCTCCCCCCGGTCATCGAGCCGCCGGGGTTGACAACGTCGCCGCCAAGGGTGACGATCCGATAGCGGTACTTCAAACGGCCTGCGAGTTGGTTGGCATGTTCCAGCGTCTCGGCGATGACGACATTGCCGAGCAGATTGGCAGCAATCTGATGATAACGTTCCTCATACGTAACCAGATCCACAGCGATGCCGATATACCCCGGCATCTTCTGAATCATTCGCAATTCCTGTTCAGCTATGTAACGCCCGCGCATGACATCGAGGGGCAGAAAGGTCGCGCGCCCGGCCTGCTGCTTCTTCAAGTAAGCGATTGCTGCGCGGGCCGCTGCTTCATCCTCCATGACGATGTTCTGCAGCGCTCCGCCGAGGGCAATCTCGATCGCCGTTTCATATTGTTCGGGTACATGGATCAGTTCGGCAACAGCGCCGTGCACGCCTCTTAAGGCACCGTTCTCCCGCGCTTTGAGCACGGTTCTTACGCCGAGAGCGAAGCCGTCGAAGTCCTCTTTCATCTCCTGCAGCGTATCGCGTCTTGAGGATAGACCGTCCATCTTCTGCTGCAACTCCCGCAGCTTGCGGTTCCAGCCCTCGAGCTCCGTTTCCGCATGACGGATCTTCTCCGTGATCTCGAGATATTGCTGCCGCGTCTCTTCAAGTGAAGCTGAGGTTTCTTGGAGCTTCTCCTGGAGATTAGCGATGCGCGATAAGATTTCATCGCGTTCTCCCTTCGCCCGCTCGATATCGCTGCCGAGTTTCTCCTGCCGTCTCTGCAGCGTCTCCTCCTGCTGCTCCAAGTAGCGAACCTCGTTGCGATGTTGGGCTGCCGAGCTCAGCACTTCCAGCATCTCGGCTCGCAGATCTTCCTCCCGTGCAGCATCGGCCCCTTCCACACCTTGGAGGCGGGCCTGTTCCTCTTGCAGCCGGCGCTGCAGTTGCTTCAGCTGTTCTTCCACTTCCATGAGCCGCTTCTCCAGGGCAGCTTGTTCTTCCCGTCTCGCGTCGATGCGGCCTTGCAAGGTGAGAAGCTTGTCCTTATTCTGAGTGCGCTGAATCTCAAGGTTGCGGCGCCGCTCCTTCAGCACCTCGACCTGGCCGTCGGACTTTTCCGCTTCTCCGCTCACCTCCAGCAGGTGCTGCTGCTCCTTCTCCAACTGTTCCTCCAGTTGGCGGATCTCCAAGCGGAACTTCTCTAACGAAGCATCATGCTGGCTGATAACCGTTGAAAGCGCCAGCTGCTCCTCTTGCAGCTGGCCGAGTTTCTGCTTCGTCTCGCTCCATGAAGCATGCACCTGCTCGATTTGATGCACATAGAGCGCGATCTCATTGGCCTTCAGCTGTTCTTTCAGATCTTTGTACCGCTTCGCTTTCTCCGCTTGTTCATGGAGGGGCTCAAGCTGTCCTTCCAGTTCCGCGATCAGGTCCTCGATCCGCACGAGATTTTGCTCCGTTTCCGCAAGCTTCTTCTCGGCTTCTTTTTTGCGGGATTTGTACTTCACGATCCCGGAAGCTTCTTCGAAGATACCCCGTCTTTCCTCAGACTTCGTGCTCAAGATTTCTTCGATGCGACCTTGTCCGATGATGGAGTAAGCCTCTTTGCCGATCCCGGTATCCATGAATAATTCCGTGATGTCTTTCAGGCGGCAGGCCTGTTTGTTGATAAAATATTCACTTTCCCCGCTGCGCATGATCCGGCGGGTAATCGTTACTTCAGAATAATCCAGGGGAAGTTTCTGCGAAGAATTGTCCAAAGTCAAAGAAACCTCGCTGTAGTTCACCGGTTTGCGCGTGTCGCTTCCTGCGAAGATCACGTCTTCCATCTTGCCGCCGCGAAGTGACTTGGCACTCTGTTCCCCCAGCACCCAGCGGATCGAATCGGATATATTACTCTTGCCGCTGCCGTTAGGACCGACGACAGCTGTAATACCTGGCACAAACTCCAGCTCGGTTCTGTCAGCGAATGATTTGAACCCCTTCAGCTCAATCCGCTTTAAGTACATGAACTCACCTCTAACGCCCTAAACATAGTATGGAAGCAGGATGCGAATAAGATCCCTCGCCCTGCCTGCCAGCAGCCACAACTTTCAGCGCACGGTCTGTACCGATGAACGCCAAGTGCTCTGCAGCGATCTTATACGGCTGCAAGCCATGTTTGCTGTATGGTTCAGCAGCCTGTCACGGGCAGATTCACGGCAGATCCCTGCATGGCAGATTAAATATGCTAAACATGCTCATAATAGAAAACTGTCGGAGCAAGTGCCGCCGACAGTCCTCTAATATATGCTATGGGGTCGTCAACTCGGCCAAAGCTTTCGCGGCTGCCTGTTGCTCCGCTTCTTTCTTCGTGCGACCGGACCCTCTGCCCAGGCACACCTCATTCATATACACTTCGGAGATGAAGTGCTTATCATGAGCCGGTCCTTGTTCATCGACGATCCGATATTCCAATAAACCCAGTGCATGTTGTTGCACATACTCCTGCAATCGAGTCTTATAGTCGGTGATTTGCGGTTGGTCATACTGCGAGATCTTCGGAAACATGACGCGATGCAAAAAATCCTGAACCGCCTGGATGCCTTGATCAAGATACAGCGCCCCGATAAACGCTTCAAAAACATCGGCAAGCAGCGCCGGCCTGCTGCGCCCGCCGGTGATCTCTTCTCCTCTTCCCAAGCGGACATAAGAGCCGAACTCGAGTTCATTGGCGAACTCGACCAGCGAGGGTTCGCAGACGATCGAAGCGCGAAGCTTCGTGAGTTCCCCTTCTGTCCGCTTCGGATAACGGTGATAGAGATAATCGGACACGCACAGTTCCAGCACCGCATCGCCTAGAAACTCTAAGCGTTCATTGTGGACGGCTTTCCCTCGATTTTCATTGACATACGATGAATGCGTAAATGCCTGAGCGAGCAGTTTGCGATTGTGAAATCGAATATTCAGCGCTTGCTCCAACTCTCGCAAATCACGGTTCATGGGGCAGAGCTCCTTTGGTCAGAGTCTTACTGATATCGTACGCTGTCTCATCCTTCGTGCAGCATCCTTCGCACAGCTCCTGCTTACTCCTCATAACGCTTCAAGATTAAGGTAGCATTGTGTCCGCCGAAGCCGAAGGAGTTCGACATCGCCACATCCACCTTCGCCTCTCGGGCTTGGTTCGGCACAACGTCGAGATCGCACTCAGGATCTTGATTGTCCACATTGATCGTCGGCGGGACGACGCCTTTATTGATCACCAGTGTGGAGATGATCGCTTCCAAACCGCCGGCAGCCCCCAGCAGATGCCCCGTCATCGATTTGGTCGAGTTGACGAGGAGGCGGGATGCTTCATCGCCGAACACGGTCTTAATCGCAGCGATCTCCGCCTTATCCCCTACCGGTGTAGAGGTGCCGTGTGCATTGATATAATCAATATCCTGCAGGTCAAGCCCGGCATCGCGGATCGCCATGCGCATGCAGCGAACGGCGCCTTCACCGCCGGGAGCGGGATCCGTCATATGGTATGCATCTGCACTCATGCCGTAACCAACGACTTCTGCGTAAATCTTAGCCCCGCGTTTCTTCGCATGTTCTAGGGATTCCAGCACAAGCACGCCCGCACCTTCGCCCATGACGAAGCCGTCGCGGTCGATATCGAAAGGCCGGCTGGCGCGTTCCGGTTCGTCGTTGCGCGTGGACATCGCGCGCAGCGCACAGAAACCAGCCATCCCGACCATACGAATCGTCGCTTCCGCACCGCCGCAGATCATGATGTCGGCATCTCCGCGCTGGATCATCCGGGCGGAATCGCCGATCGCATGGCTTCCAGTAGCGCAAGCGGTAACTACGTTCGTATTGGGTCCCTTAGCTCCCGTCAGCATCGAGATCTGACCGGATGCCATGTTCGAGATCATCATCGGGATGAAGAACGGGCTCACCCTTCGATGTCCCTTCTCCAACAAGATCATGTGTTGTTCTTCCCATGTACCGAGGCCGCCGATGCCGGAACCGACGATGACGCCGACGCGTTCCGGATCCGCATTCGTGCCGATATCAAGGCCGGCATCTTGAATGGCTTTCTTCGAAGCTGCTACGGCGAACTGCACAAAACGGTCCATCCGCCGTGCTTCTTTCCTATCTATATAATCCTCAGGATCAAAATCTTTCACTTCTGCTGCGATTCTTGTAGGCAATTCGCTGGCATCGAACGACGTGATCGTCGATACCCCGGATTTTCCCTGAACCAGATTCGTCCACAATATATCTAGATCGGAACCGAGCGGCGTGATCGCCCCCATGCCGGTTACTACTACTCTATGTTTCATCATTACCCACCTCGGTAAGGATATCGGATGTTCAGCTCGTGATGAACGAATGCGTTCGAGCCGATTGCTTCTATAGTTTCAACCGCAGTTAATGTGGATAAGTCCCGTTATGCACGGGACTTAAAGATTACTTGTGAGATTCTATGTACGAGATTACCTCTCCTACATTCGTAATCTTCTCAGCATCTTCGTCGGAAATCTCCATGTCGAACTCATCCTCAAGTTCCATCACGAGTTCCACGATATCCAGAGAATCAGCACCCAGGTCATCTTTGAAAGATGCTTCTGGAGTAACTTCAGATTCATCCACACCCAAGCGATCCACGATAATGCGCTTCACGCGGTCAAACACGTCGGACATCCGGTTCACCTCCCTCTTGGTATTATAGTAGAATAGCTCATAAAATGCCATAGGACTTCTCCGATTAGCCCATGTACATGCCGCCGTCAACATGAATCGTCTGGCCGGTCATATAATCGGCATCCTCGGAGGCGAGCACGCGGACGATCCGCGCGACATCCTCCGGCTGTCCCAGTCTTCCCAGCGGAATCGACTTGAGCAGCTGTTCGCGCGTCTCCTCGCTGAGCTGATCGGTCATCTCCGTCGCGATGAAACCCGGGGCAACGCAGTTGACTGTAATGCCCCGCGAGGCCAGTTCCTTCGCCGCGCTCTTCGTCATGCCGATCACCCCGGCCTTGGCTGCGGCATAGTTGATCTGTCCGGCATTGCCGGCAGCACCGACAACGGAGGAGATGTTGATGATCCGGCCAAAGCGCTGCTTCATCATCGGCCGTGTCACGGACTTCATGCAGTTGAAGACGCCTTTCAAGTTCGTATTAATAACTTGATCGAATTCTTTTTCTTTCATACGCATAAGCAGATTATCCCGCGTGATGCCGGCGTTGTTCACAAGGATGTCGAGCTTGCCGAAATGTTCGAGTACTTGCTTCACCATGCTCTCGGCTTGTTCCATGTCGCCCACATCCGCCTTGACGAGCAGCGCCTGTCTGCCAAGCGCGCGCACGGCCTCCGCGGTTTCCTCCGCTGCTTGTACGTTGCCGGCGTAGTTCACGGCAACATCGGCGCCGGCTTCGGCGAGACTGATCGCGATCGCCCGTCCGATGCCGCGGGAGGCGCCGGTGACGAGCGCAACTCTGCCTTGCAATGACATATCGATTCCCTCACTTTCCCTCTCTATTCTTAAGTGCGGCGATCGCCGCCTCCAATGACTCCACGGAGTTCACCGTATAGACGGCAGCCGAGCGGTCGATCTTGCGGATCAGACCCGTCAGCACGGAGCCGGAACCGATCTCCACGAAGGTATCGACGCCCTGGGACAGGAGCCAGTTGATCGAATCTTCCCACAGAACCGGAGAGACCACTTGCCTCACGAGAAGCTCGCGGATCTCTTCCGCCTTGGTCACCGGTCCGGCCGTTACGTTGGCGACCACCGGGACCGCTGCATCCCGCATCTCCACTTGCTGCAGGACCTCGCGCAGACGGCTTGCTGCCGGTTCCATCAGGGAGGAGTGGAACGGACCGCTTACCTCGAGGGGGACGACCCGCCGCGCACCGATCTCCTTGCCCCGTTCAACGATCGCCTGCACGCCCGCCGCCGTTCCCGAGACGACGATCTGCCCCGGGCAGTTCACATTCGCCATCTCCACAGTTCCCGCCTGCTCGCTGACTTCCCGGCAGAGCGCAGCCAGCGCTTCGCGATCTGCCCCCAGGACCGCGGCCATCGCACCTTGCCCTGCGGGCACTGCCTGGTCCATGAATTCCCCGCGCAGGCGCACGGTGCGCACCGCATCGGTAAAGGACATCACTCCAGCGCATACGAGAGCACTGTATTCGCCAAGGCTGTGTCCGGCGACGTAGTCCGGCTGAAGACCGCTGTCCCGCAAGCTCTCCAGATAGGCGCAGCTTGTCGCCAGCAGGGCCGGCTGCGTGTGGTAAGTCAGCTTCAATTCATCCTCCGGTCCTTGGAAGATCAATTCGCTTAAAGGATAGCCAAGGGTTTCATCGGCGGCGCGGAACAGGGCTTGCGTCCCTTCATGCTGCCGGCAGATGTCCGCTCCCATGCCGACGCTCTGTGCACCCTGGCCTGGAAAAACATACGCTGTTAAGCCCATCTTACGCAACTCCTAACTGCACGATTTCTGCTTATCTTGTCAAAGCCGTTAACTTCATGTTCGATATGCATCATTTAATTCCTTCATGTCGTCACCAGATCAGCACAGAAGCTCCCCAGGTTAAGCCGCCGCCGAAGCCGACAAGCACGAGGCAGTCCCCCTCCTGCATGCGGCCTTCTTCCGCTGCTTCCGCCAAGGCGATCGGGATCGATGCCGCCGATGCATTGCCGTACTTATCCAGATTGATCATGCATTTGTCTTCGGGAAGGTTCAGCTTCTCCAAGGCCGAATGGATGATGCGGATATTGGCTTGATGCGGCACAAGCAGGTCAACATCATCCTTCGTGAGACCTGCTTTGTCCAGCGCTTCAAGGGCGGCTGAGCCCATGATGCGGACGGCGAACTTGAACACCTCTTTGCCCGCCATATAGATATAATGCTTCTTCTCGGCGATGCTCTCCGGCGATGCCGGGCAGCGCGAACCGCCGCCGGCCAGATTCAGCAGCTCCCCGCCGGAACCGTCGGCACCGAGCACGAAGGAGCGGAATCCCCGTCCATCCGGCACTTGCCCAAGCACAACCGCTCCCGCCCCGTCCCCGAACAGGATGCACGTGTTACGGTCCGTGTAATCCGTGATCTTGGATAAGCATTCCGCGCCGACAACGAGGACATGTTTGTACAGACCGGCAGCGATCATGCTGACGGCATTTGCCAAACTATAGATAAATCCCGAACACGCCGCCGACAGGTCGAAGGCCGCAGCGCGCTTCGCTCCCAGTTTCTCCTGCAGGACACAGGCCGTGGACGGAAAAGCCATATCCGGCGTGATCGTAGCAACGATGATCAAGTCGATATCATCGGCAGTCAGCCCGGCATTCTTCAATGCTTCTACCGATGCATGGTACGCCAGATCCGAGGACGCTTCCTCCGGAGAACTGATGCGCCGCTCGCGGATCCCGGTACGCGTGATGATCCAATCGTTGCTCGTGTCCACCATCTTCTCCAGATCAAAGTTGGTGAGCACTTTCTCCGGCACATATTTGCCTGTCCCAAGCACTCCTACCGACATTCCTAAATTCATAGCTGCCCCTCATTTCTCTTAATTTCCTCTCTGATCGCGTCTACCAGATGATTCATCAGCGCCGTCCGAGCTTGCCCGATGGCATTTTTGATCGCACCTGCATCTGAGGAACCATGACTCTTGATGACGATACCGTCGATTCCGAGCAGCGGGGCACCGCCGTGTTCACGATAATCGTATTGTTTGAACACCCTCAGCTTCGGTTTAAGGATGAGGCCTGCGATTTTCGTTAATGCCGAGCTCGTCAGCGTCTGTTTCAGCAAGGTGAAGATCGCCTTCTGCGCACCTTCAAAGGACTTCAACATGATGTTGCCGGCAAAGCCGTCACAGACGACGACATCGCAGACGCCGCTGAGGATGTCCCGGGCTTCCACATTGCCGATGAAATGGATCGGCAGTTGCTCCAACTGACTGTAAGCGGCTTTGGTCAGTTCATTGCCCTTCATCGCTTCAGTGCCGACATTGAGCAGGCCGACACGCGGCTGATCCAGCTGGTGAACCTTGCTGCGGTAGATCGTACCCATCACAGCATATTGCGCCAGATGTTCGGGACTGGCATCCATGTTTGCGCCAAGGTCCAGAGCCAGGGTGCCGCTTCCCTCGAGCGTCGGGATCATCGGCGCTAAGGCTGGACGATGGATGCCCGGGAGACGTCCGATAATCAGAAGCCCCGTTGCCATGAGGGCGCCGGTGTTGCCGGCGGACACAAGCGCATCGGCCTGCTTCTCCTTCACCATGCGGCCGGCGACGACCATCGACGCATCCTTCTTGCGCCGCACCGCCCTGACGGGCTCATCATCGGCTTCGATGACTTCCGATGCATGTTGAATCCGCACGTTGCCGGGCAATTTCCCGCCGCCGGCGGTGATGAACTGCGCGATCCGCGGCTCGTCGCCTACCAGGATGAGCTCGACATCGGCGAATTCCCGAGCTGCTTGCAGCGTTCCTGTGACCACCGCTTCCGGCGCATGGTCGCCGCCCATCGCATCAATTGCTATTCGCATGATTGTCTACCCCTTCTGTCTGATCTTGCTCGATGGTTTTGGTACGATAAATCATAAAATTACCTTGAAATACCTTTTCATCCCCAACATAAGTGAAGACTTCGACGTGCGCTTTGCCTCCGGCTTGGGAACCCGATCGCACATAGGCCTTGGCAACGCATTTCTCCCCCAGCCTCACCGGCCGGATGAAGCGGATGTCCGCAGAAGCGGTGAGCGCCACCTCGTCATCGATCACTGCCACAGCCAGTGAGTTGGCTTGCGAGAAGATATGGTGCCCTCTCGCGATCTTCGTGCGGGAGAACACATGCTCCGGTTTGATTTCGAAGATGGAGATGCCGCTTTTGTCCAGCTGCAGATCGATGACATCACCAATCACCTCGTGCAGCGGCAAGGAGCGCACTTGATCATAAGTCTGTTCAGCCATGAGCTTCAGCCGCTCCCGCAGCTCAGGGATGCCGAGTTCCAACCGGTCCAGCCGCACCGTCTGGATGCTGACGCCGAACTTCTTCATGAGATCCTCATCCGTTAGGAAAGGATTCTCTTCAATCGCTTTAGCGAGCTGTTGCTGCCGTTGTCGCTTAGGCAGTCTGCCGATTGCCCTCACCTCCCGGTATGATGAGTGAATATCGGATCGCCCGGGACGGACCCGGTCTCGTGATCATCGTTATGTATGGTTTTACATAGCTTTCATTCCGAAACAGCTTTGCAATGGTTCAACTATGATTCTGCAGCCGTTCCGCAACGTTCAGCTATAATTCCTGGTTCTATCAGCCAATCCGACAGCCGCACCCGTACACGCAGATCTTATCACCTGGTACTAGTAGTATATTATAAAACAAGCGGAAATGTGAAGTAAAATCCGCCGGACTTCCAAAAGCTGCACAGAAGAAAGGCGCCCTCATTCTCAAGAGGACGCCTCTGCTAACGCAATTATTGTTTGATCACTTCTTTGCCCTTATAGGTGCCGCAAACACGGCATACGCGGTGAGCAACCTTCATCTCGCCGCATTGTTCACACTTCACCATGCCTGGAATACTCAATTTATAATGAGTACGGCGTTTGTCGCGTTTCGACTTGGAAGTCTTGCGAAAAGGTACTGCCATGAATCCCACCTCCTTCAAAGCATGCCCTGTGGCAGCAATGAAACATGATCATTTCTCAAAAAACTTCTGCAATTCTGCCAGCCGCGGATCGATGCGCTCCATGCGGCAGGAACAGTCCGTTTCATTGCGATTCGTCCCGCAGACCGGACAGAGACCGCGGCAGTCCTCCTTGCACAAAGCAACGAACGGCACGGACATCAGATAGGCCGCTTCCAGATACGGAACTAAGTCAAACTCATTCTGCGGAATATAGAAGACATCGTCTTCTTCGTTCTCATCCTTAAATTGTTCATCCTGTGAAAATGATTCGTGAAAAGGAACATGGATATGTTCACTGACTTCATCCAGACAGCGGGAACAAGAAAATACGATGTCGCCATCGAGCTGCCCGTCGATCAGAAAGATCCCTGCTGCAAACTCAGCTGTAAGTTCAGCATGAACGGGAGTATGCCTTAAGATATCACGGCGGCTGCCGAGAGCCTGGCTCATGTCCAGCTGAGTTTCAAGCTGAATCGGTCCGTCCAGACCGGCCATTTCTTTAAAATTGATCTTCAACGGGCATCACCTCAAACAAACAAAATTTATTATATCGACTCCTATGGCTTCTTGTCAACTAAATTCAGCCAAGTATAGCAGGCGAATCCCGCTTGGGTTAAAATAGAAACCAATATGGAGCCGGACTTCAGATCTCCCCTATGACAATCTCTGGACTTGCAGGTCCTCAGCTCATCTTGCTTGCGAATCTTACGCTAACCCCACGATACAAGGAGTCATGAACATGCGCACAGTAGGGATCATCGTCGAATACAACCCGCTTCACAACGGTCATGTTTATCATTGCCAACAAGCGCGCCGCCTATCAAAGGCTGACGCCGTCGTCGCTGTGATGAGCGGGCATTTCTTGCAGCGAGGCGAGCCCGCGCTGACGAACAAATGGGCGCGTACGGAGATGGCGCTCAGCATGGGCGTCGATCTCGTGATCGAACTGCCCGTCGCTTATTCCGCGCAGCCTGCGGAATGGTTCGCCTACGGGGCGGTATCCGCCCTGCACTTAAGCGGCATTGTAGACAGCTTATGCTTCGGCAGCGAGAGCGGCGACATCGCATGGTTCAGCGAATTAGCGGATCTGCTCGCGGACGAGCCGGAGGTTTTGCAGAAGCAGCTGCACGCAAGGCTCAAACAAGGCTTAAACTATCCGCAGGCCTATACCCGCGCTGTCCAGTATGTACTGCGCAGCGAAGGGATCGGTGCCGCTGGATGCGGCACGGACGATGCATACGACCTTGCCAAACCCAACAATACGTTGGGCCTTCATTATATGATCGCCTTACGGCGGCTGGGCAGTTCCATCGCCCCGCTGACGATCAAGCGTGTGAAGGCCGGCTACCATGATCCGCTCGAAGCCGACGCACAGATCGCCAGTGCCACCGCAATCCGCGAGAAGCTGCTTGTCAGCGGTGATCTTGCCGCCATCCAGCCTTATATTCCACACTATACCGCAGAGATCCTGCAAAGGGAATGGGACGCCGGCCGCGCTCCAGTTCATTGGGAGCGGCTGGCCGTGCCGCTGATGCAAGCGATCCTCAGCCGCAGCAAAGAGGAATTAGCGGCACTGGCGGAAGTAAGCGAAGGTCTGGAGAATCGCATCCTGCGCGCATTGAACGAGCTGGAAGGCAGCTGCAGCGTCGAGCAGCTGATCGAGGGTTGCAAGACGAAGCGCTATACCCGCACGAAGCTGCAGCGCACCTTCACCCGCATCCTCCTCGGCCATCGCAAGGAACTGCTGACCCGGGATGTCTTGGCGCAAGGCGTTCCTTACCTGCGCATCCTCGGTTTCAGCCGCATCGGCCGGCAATTGCTGAAGCAAATGAAGCAAACCGCTTCTGTACCGATCATCACGAATGTCGGACAAGAGGTGCATCCGCTTATGCTGCTCGATATCCAAGCTACGGGCATCCACGCCCTTGGCTACCAGCACTTCACTGCCCATGATCTCCTGCGCGATTATTATGAACCGCCGCTGATGCTGCAGCAAGAAACTTCAGCGAGCGAAGAAGTCCCTGCAGCAGATGCGGCCGAAAGCGGATCGCTTTGAGCGGCGGCGGTCCGCTCGCTTAGGCAGCCGGGATAACCCTGTGAGACCCGATGCCAGCCGCGGCTGCCGCTTCATCCTCAGCACCTGCTTCCTCCGCCTGTATGGCTGCCCCCTCTGCGGCCGCTTTGGGAGGGAGCTTGCGCAGATATTCCAGCGCATCGCTCAGCGTGCGAACCTCCACGATCTGCATGTTGGAGCCGATCTCCTCCGCCGTCCGCACCGCTTCGGAATAATTCTTGATATGAAGACCCCGCTTCTCATCGATGTAATCCGCAGGGGCCAGGAAGATATCGGCGCCGTCCCGGTCCGCCCCGATCACCTTGTGGCGGATGCCGCCGATCACGCCTACATCGCCCTCGGGACTGATCTCTCCCGTACCGGCGATGCGATAGCCGCGGCTGATATCCTCCGGCACGAACCGGTTATAGATCTCCAGCGCGAACATCAAGCCGGCCGAAGGACCGCCGATGTCTTCCGTCGAAATCTTCACGCGGTACCGCTCATCCTCCGGCTCGACGCTGCGCATCACAAGCAGGGATACGCCCAGCCCTACCTCAGCTTCCTCTCCTTCAGAAGACGGCAGGCGGCGCAGCTCGATCTCTTCCGTGTAACGGACATTGCCGCGAAGGAAGGTCACGGACGCCAGATCCCCTTCCTTCTTGGTACTGAGATGCTGTTTCAGGTCTTCGAAGCGCTTGACGGCCTGCCCGTCAAGCGCCTCGATGCGGTCCCACAGCTGCAGCACCTCCGCCGCAGGATAGTCCGCCATGACGCTCTGCACATACAATCCTTGGTCCTCGTAGCGATAGGGGATGCCCAGCTCCTCGTACACCGCAAGGATCGCATGGTTCTGCGAACCGAGCATGTTGATCTGCTGCCGGCTGTGATACTGTTCCTCCGTCTCCCCTTCATAGAAAACTTCTTCGCGTTTGTGAAACTCCGCATACGGATCCAAACGCAGCATGAGATAGCTGAACAGATCCGGGTAGCTTTGGTAGACCGCCGTCAAGAGAAAGGCTCCTTCCTCCTTCCCGCCGGTTTCTGTCTCTACCATCTCCCCGATCTCCTCCGTCGGTCCGGGCAGATACACCACATAATTCGTAGGAATATTCTGCAAGATCATAATCGCGAGGATCGCCGCCAACATGGCGATGATCAGTGCATGGCCCAGCCGATATAAGGTGCGTTGCATGTTGTGCTCCTTTCTAAGCGCAGCGCTGCCGAGGGCATGCTCCGGTCATCCGTCGTCCAAGCAGGTCTAAACAAGCCCGGCAGAACGTAAGATGCAATAAGTCCACTTAACAGGAGGCAAAGCATCGGTGACTGCTTCAAATTTCCGCAACAGTCCCATATTAACCATCATCCTCGGCACAGCAGCCTGCTTCGTAGTCGGTTTTATCATTCTCTATCCCGATCAGATCCTGAACTCCTCTCTCGAAGGGCTCACAATCTGGTGGAAAATCGTCTTTCCGGCGATGCTGCCCCTTCTGATCCTCGTTGAGATCATGACCGCCATGGGCATCATGCACTTCATCGGCGCCCTGCTCGATCCCGTGATGCGCCGCATGTTCCGCCTGCCCGGCATCGCCGGCTGGTGCATCGCCGTCGGCTGGACCGCCGGGGCGCCGGCTGGCGTGCAGCATATCGCCAAGCTGCGCCATGCCGGGCAGCTCACACGGCAGCAGGCGGAACGCCTGCTGGCTCTGTCCTATGCAGCCAGTCCCGTGCTGATCGTCATCGTCATCGCCGCCGGTTTCTTCCAGCGGCCGGAGCTAGGCGTGCCGCTCCTCGTCATCCATTGGCTCGGCGCCCTGATCGCGGCGCTGATCGCGACGGATTCCGCTGCCGATCGCAAGCAGCAGTCTGCCGGCCCCGCCCAGCATCGCCGCCGCAGCAAGCGGCAGCCGGGACTCCTCCGCCGCAGTTTGCTGGCAATGGAGCAGGCCCGCTTCGAAGACGGGCGCAGTTTCGGCCGCCTGCTGGGGGACAGCGTCTTCGACTCCATCCAGAAGCTGATGATCGTCGGCGGATATATGATCTTCTTCGCCGTCATGCTCAAGATCATCTCCCTCTCCGGCGCAGACCACCTCATCATCCAAGGAGGCGCCGCCCTGGAAGCGGCCTTCGGCCTGCCTGCCGAATCCCCCGCCGCATGGCTTGCCGGTTTCTTCGAGCAGCATCTCGGCGCCTATGCCTTGCGCAGTGCTTCTTATGATATCTGGTCGCTGGCCGTATTAAGCGCCCTGCTGGGCTGGAGCGGCCTATGCCTGCAGGTGCAGACCCGTTCAGCGATGGCGGGGACGGATCTGCGAGCGGCCCCATTCCTCTTATCCCGTATCGTGCACGCCGCAGCGGGAGCGGTGCTCTCCTTCCTCCTCTTCCCGCTGCTGAACCTGCTGCCGGCAGCTGCCCGCGGCTTCCGCCTGTCCGAAGAAACGGGCGTGCCGGTATGGGCGGAATGGCCGTATGCAGCGGGAGCCTCCCGCGGTTATCCCGATCTCATCACCGTCATCCGCTTCGATGCCTGGCTCATCTTCGGCGCTTCCTGCGGGATCTTGCTCCTCGCTTTGCTCTCGCTTCTGTACGATGCGATGTCCGATGCGGGCCGCCGGCACAACGGCTGAACGCTTCTCCAGACCAAGCAGCGCGGACCGATCAGACCAGCCGCTTATTAGACGGGGAAGGGTACTTCTTCCTGAGCGCCTCCTCTACGATCTTGGGCACCAGATCCGAAACATTGCCGTGATATTGGGCGATCTCCTTCACGATACTCGAACTTAAGTAAGAGTACTGCGGATTGGTCATCATGAAGAAGGTCTCCACTTGTCTGTTCAACTTGCTGTTCGTAGAAGCGAGCTGCAGTTCATATTCAAAGTCGGATACCGCCCTCAGTCCCCGGATGATGATGCTGGCTTGCTTCTGCTGCATATAGTTCACCAACAGATCCCGGAAGCTGTCGACCTCAACATTCGGCATATCCTTCGTCACTGCGATGAGCAGTTCCTTCCTCTCCTCCACGGAGAAGAGCGGCTTCTTGCTCGAGTTGTTGAGCACAGCCACGATCACATGGTCAAAATGTTTCGCAGCCCGGTGGATAATATCCAGATGCCCATTGGTCACCGGATCAAAACTTCCCGGATAGACCGCGATGAGTTCCGGTCTCGGTCGCTTCATAGCGCCTCACTCCAATCTCTACTATGTATCTTGATGTTGTCTGTCTTCGATGCCGCGGCGAATCTTCTCCATCCCAACCCTCCGCCCGTTCTGCAAGCGTCAGTCCTGTACGCGGTAGATCGAAACGGCGGCTTCCCCGTATACGGCACGCCGCACGCATACACTCCTGCCGATGCTCGGTTCATATGTATGTTTGGCATCATGCTCGATGACGATCCTTGCTCCCTCGGCGAACAATTGCTTCTCCTCCATCTCCAGCATGATCTCATCCATATTCGTATATCGGTACGGCGGATCGAGGAAGACGAGATCGAAGGCAAGACCCCTCTTCGCCAAGATCGACAACGCCCTTCGTGCATCATTGCGGTAAAGTTCAGCCCGATCGGCGAAACCTGTGCGCTCCAGATTATCCCTAATCGTATCGACCGCCCGTCTGTCGTGATCGATCAGCACCGCCCGCTGCATACCGCGGCTGAGCGCCTCAATCGCCAACCCCCCCCGACCCGGCATATAGATCCAGCACCGTGCCGCCGTCGAAGTAAGGTCCGATCATGCTGAACACGGCTTCTTTCACCTTATCCGTCGTCGGCCGCGTCGTGCTCCCAGGCACGGCCTTGAGCGGCCTTCCTCTGGCGGTTCCGGATATGACTCTCACTTGCTTGTATTCCCCCTTACCGGATCACCGTGGCATGGAAAACTTCTATACGCTATACTAACACATTCAAAAAAAAATACGAAAACCAAAATCCGTTCTCCGTGCCCCTAAACACAAAAAAACCGCGCCAATTCGCGGTCAAAAGAATTCGGGCACCCTCGCGGGTGCCCTTTTCATGGGAGAGGAGAAACCGGATGAAGAGCTTATGGGGAAACGTAAGTCTTCTCCGCGGTTGTCTGCAGCATCTCTCGATGCCGCTATCTATATCTTGTCCGTTCTTCACAGATCTATACATCGCAATCAAAAATTTTTTTGGTTCTTTTGACGATCCAGGGCCCAGCCTCATGAAAGGTCGTCAGGACGTTCGCCATCCAGCAGTTTATCCAAGGTATCAAGCATCTGACGCACGGAGTCCTCATCATACTTCCCCCGCTTCTTAAACTCTTGAAGCGTCCTCCTGAGCTCGCCGGCAATTCGCTCCTGCTCGGCAGTGTCCTCCATGCCTTCGGGATCGAACCATACATATTTGTCCTCTGGGCCGTTGCGCAGATATGGACGCAGCCAATTATCCGGATACGTATAATCCTGCTCGCCCAACACCATAGCCAGCACATCGTCCGTTTCCAGCGGAAGCAATTGATGGTAATATTCGCCCTCACCACTTCCGGACAGATCGACATGCAGATAGACATAGTGCAGATAATGTTCGCCGGTTTCTCTGTCCCTGACGATCTCATACTGCTCCAAGTCGCCCGTCAGCAATTCCTGTATGTTCTCCAATCGATCTTGCAGCATCTGCGACGGGATGAGTTTCATCGTGTGAAAGGATTGCGGCATGGCGAATCTCTCCTTTCTTTCTTACGCTTCATCATACCACATTTCCTCAGTCTGCATGTACATTCCGTTGATTTTTTGCGGGTGAGGGTGTTTTTGCCGGCGATCTTGCCCTTGAATAGGAACGTACATTCGCATTATAATAGAAACATACCACATGTGCGAACATGTGTTCTGTTCATGTTTTCTGTTTCGAATCCAAGGGAAAGCAAACAGGTGATGCCTATGGAATCCCGAAGAGACAGGATTATCTTCCTCGTCGATATGCAGAGCTTCTACGCCAGCGTCGAGAAGGCGCGGCACCCTGAACTGCGGGACAAACCGCTGATCGTCGCCGGCGACCCGGCACGCCGTTCGGGGATCGTCCTTGCCGCCTGCCCCCTCGCGAAGCGATGCGGGGTCACAACGGCGGAGAGGCTGGGGGAAGCCGTGCGCAAATGTCCCGACGTCGTCGTCATCCGGCCGCGCATGCAGGAGTACATCCGCGTCTCGCTGCAGATCTCCGCGATCCTGGAGCGCTTCAGCGATCTCGTCGAACCCTATTCCATCGACGAACAGTTCATCGATGTCACGGGGAGCTACTTGCTGTTCGGCAAGGATCCGCAGGAAGTCGCGCGCAAGATCCAGGCGTCCATCAGCCGCGAGACCGGCGTTTACGCGCGGGTCGGAATCGGGCCGAACAAGGTGCTGGCGAAGATGGCCTGCGACAACTTCGCTAAGAAGAATGCCGACGGCATCTTCACGCTGACCCATGAGAACAAGCGCGAGCACCTCTGGCCGCTTGCCATCGACAAGATGTTCGGCGTCGGCAGCCGCATGAACCGTCATCTGCGGCGGCTCGGCATCCACACGATCGGCGATCTCGCTGCCTTCCCCCTGCACAAGCTGCAGCGAATCTGGGGGGTGAACGGACATGTGCTGTGGATGACGGCGAACGGCTATGACTATTCGCCCGTCACGCCGACGACCCATGACACGCAGAAGGGGATCGGCCATCAGATGACCCTGCCCCGCGATTACCGCACGGCGGAGGAGATTCGCGTCGTACTCATGGAATTAAGCGAAGAGGTGTGCCGCCGCGCCAGAAGCAAGGGGCTGATGGGCGAGACCGTGAGCGTCGGCTGCCGCGGCGCCGACTTCGACCGTCCCACGGGCTTCCATCGGCAGACGAAGCTCAGCAGTCCGACCAACCATATGCCGCATATCTTCGCCGCGGCGCAGGCGCTGTTCGAGCGCCACTGGGACGGCGAGCCGGTGCGCAGCGTCGGCGTCTCGCTCACCCAGCTGAGACCCGATGACGAGTATCAACTGGACCTGTTCCTCGACCGCGAACGCGAGCGCAAACTCGATCATGCCGTGGATGCGATCAAGGAGCGGTACGGATCCGCCGCGATCGTACGCGCCGTCTCCCTGACATCCGCCGGCCAAGCTTATGATCGGGCGCAGAAGATCGGCGGCCATTACAAGTAATATGCTGCATGAGTCCTATGCCTCATGCACCGCTGTCTTGTCGGCATCAGCCCATGCCGCTCGCATCCCGCGCAGCTGCTTCTGATGCTGCAGTCCGCATCTCCCGGCTCCATGCCGCGGCCTGTGCGGTACGATGATCCGGCGCTTCCTGCCTGTGATCATCCTATCCGCCGATCACCTGCTGATGGCCCCTGCGCGAACCAACCCCTTGGTCTTTGATCTTGCAGCCATGACATTCTTCCGAAAGGAGTGAACACCGATGTCAGACAACATGGACGAACATCTCCGCCGGGGCAACTTATTATGGGAGGGAAGCCGCATGTTCTTGCCGGAACATCGCGAACAATTGCTTGCACAACGGCGCAGCCGACAGGCCTTCCGCATGCCGCACTTGGATGAAGAACGGCTGGCCGACATGAGCCGCGCTGTCTCCGATTCCTTCACCCATGAGCAGCCGATCACCGTCGTATACGGCACGAAGTACGGCACGCAGCGCTTCACCGGCATCGTCAAGGGAGTCGATCCCTTCGCCGGCAGGGTGAAACTGGTCCGCACCGCCGACAACGAGAGCCAAGCAGCAAGCGGTGAGGAAGATGAGACCTTGCAGATCGCCTTCCGGCAGATCGTCGATATCCAGGAGTAAGCGGCTTAGAGACCGCGCCGTCCGTCTGCCCGGCCTAGCGCCGGGTCTTTGCTTTTATTAAGATTATTCATCATTTCATCGTCACAGAGGATCGTTCCGCCCCCGCGATGCGGCCGTCAGCGAAACATCCCCCACAGCTTGATCAGATGGAACATGTTGTTCGGATCGATCTTCTGATCCAGAACGAACTGTGTAATACTCGCCGTCTGCTGCTCATCGATCGCGATGTCGATCACGTAAGATACGGATGCGATCAATTGACGAATCGCTGCGGGGTGTTGCAGGTGTTCCTTGGTCACCCCCTGCAGCATCGCTTTGACCTGCTCTCGCAGCCCCGGATCCTTCAGCCTCTCCTTCACCGCTTGCACCAGCTCGGGACTGATCCCATATTCCACATACCGCATACGGATATCCCTCCTATATTCCTTGAAAGTTCCCCTTTACGCGAAACGGGGGAAGCACCCCTTGCATCTCCTGCCGCCGCAGACCCCCATCACGCTCAGAGAGAATGGACTGACGATACAGTGTATGTTCACTGCCTGTCCAGATATCCACCGTCATCTGTCCCAGCATCGGACCAAGCAATCTGCCCGATTCAGCCGGCATATTCAGCCAATAAGAAAGCCAGGCGAAACAATGCTCACCTGGCATAGGTCAAAGAATAGCCATTTAGTCCAATATATCACCGGACAGCACTTTCTCCCGTTGCAGCATCTCACGAAGCGGTGCATACTCCGGCGACGTCCAAAAATCCCGCCGCTGGATCAGATCGGCTGCATCATCCCGCGCCAGCTCGAGAATCTCGAAATCGCTCATCAGGTCGGCGAAACGGAACTCCGGCAGACCGCTCTGCTTCGTGCCGAAGAAATCCCCCGGCCCGCGCAGTTCCAGATCGCGCCGTGCTACTTCAAAACCGTCATTGGTCTCCATCATCACCCGCATGCGCTCCTGCCCAACCTCCGTCTTCGGATCAGCGATCAGAATGCAGTAGGACTGATGCTCGCCGCGGCCGACGCGGCCGCGCAGTTGATGGAGCTGCGCCAGCCCGAATCGCTCGGCATCGTAGATGACCATCACCGTCGCATTCGGCACATCGACGCCGACCTCCACCACCGTTGTTGAGACAAGCATATGGGTCTCGGCGTCCTTGAATTTCCGCATCTCCTCATCCTTCTCCGCAGCCGGCATTCGGCCGTGCAGGAGGCCGACGCGAAAGTCGGGGTAAGCCTGCTGCAGCTGAGCATGGAGATCGATGGCGTTCTGCACGTCGAGTTTCTCCGATTCTTCGATCAGCGGACAGATCACATAGCACTGCCGCCCGGCCGCCATCTCCTTGCCCATGAAGACGATGATGCGCTGCAGCATATCGTGCTTCACCCAATAGGTTTTGACCGGTTTGCGCCCTTTTGGCAGTTCGCTCAGGGTGGATACATCCATATCGCCGAAGGCCGTAATCGCCAGCGTCCTGGGGATCGGTGTGGCGGTCATCGTCAGCACATCGGGATCCATCCCCTTGCGGCGGAGGATGCTGCGCTGATTCACTCCGAACCGATGCTGCTCGTCGGTGATCACCAGTCCCAGCCGCCGGAAATACACATCCTCCTGAATCAGCGCATGGGTGCCGACGATCACATCGGTGATCCCCATCTGCAAGGAGGCCAGCACATCCCGCCGCTGTTTCTCCGTCATGCTGCCTACGAGCAGGTCCACCTGGATGCCGAAGGGTTCGTACATCCGTTGCAGGTTGCGCATATGCTGCTCCGCCAGAATCTCCGTCGGCGCCATGAGCGCCCCCTGACTGCCTGCCTTCACAACGGCAAACAGTGCCGCAGCTGCCACCACCGTCTTGCCCGAACCGACATCGCCCTGCAGCAGCCGGTTCATGCATCCCGGCTCACGAAGGTCGCGAAGGATCTCATCGATCACCTCTTGCTGCGACCGCGTCAAAGTAAAGGGCAGACTGCGGATGAATTCCTCCACCTGAGCGCGGTCGATCGGATGCGCGATGCCGTGCTTTCTGTTCTTATTCGCTGCCTTTAACGCTTGCAGTTTCAACTGGAACATCAAGAGCTCTTCATAGACCATGCGGCGGCGTGCAGCTTGTCCTTCATCGATGTTCTCCGCGTAGTGCACGCCGAACAGCGCTTCCCGCCGCGATAACAGCTGATGTTTGTGAACCAACTCTGCCGGCAGCACCTCTTCGATCAGATGGCCGTATTGTTCCAGAGCCTGCTTGATCACCTTGCGCAGCCATTTCTGGGAGATGTCCCCGCTTACCGAATAGACGGGCTGCAAGCGTCCCGTCTGCCGGTTCTTTCCCGCTTGGAATTCCGACTCAGCTACGGTGATCTGCCGCCGCCGGGCGTCCCACTTGCCGGTCAGGACGATATCCACCCCCGGTCTTAACCGTTCTCTGAGAAAATGCTGATTAAACCAGACAGCATTCACCGGCATGCCGCTGACGATCACTTTGCACACCATGCGGGACTTATTCCTGCCGTACATCTGCACATAGGGCGCACCGTATACTGTCGCTTGTACCGTAATCTTCTCCCCGTCGCTGACTTCCGACAGATCCCGCATCCGGTAATCCTCATAGCGAAACGGAAAATATTCCAGAAGATCTTGCACCGTGAAGATCCCAAGCTGGTTCAAGAGTTCCGCTCTGCGCGGACCGACCCCTTTGACGAAATTCACGGTGGTCTCCGCAAGTTTCCCCTTCATGGTTCTCCTCACCTCTAAACAACAAAAAAGCCCCTATAATCCTAGACTACCCTAAACATTCGCGGGTTGACAACCGGATATAGGGACTTCCTCGTTCACTTATGGAGGTTGTTTATGTATGGGATAAGGATAAGGTTGTCACTCGGATTCCATAAGCGGGCTCATGAATACCGCGATCACGCCAGTCCCGGCATGCGTGCCGATGACAGAGCCGATGCGCGTGTAGACATAGCGGTGGACGATGAATTGTTCTCTCACCATGTTGCCCAGCTCTTCAGCCGTTTCCTTATTATCGGCATAGGCCATATGTACGACCACCGGTTTATCCATGGCAAAATCCTTCTTCAACAGTTCGATGATCCGATGCATCGCTCGTTTCTGACCGCGGATTCGGTCCACAGCGTATACCTCACCATCGTCATCGATGCTGAGAATCGGTTTGATATTCAGAAGCGAACCGAACACAGCTGAAGCCTTGCCGATCCTTCCTCCCTTGTGCAGATACTCCAGCGTATCAACCAGGAAATAGAGCTTCGTGCTGGAACGCAGGTTCTGCACGAGATCGATGATCTCTTCCTTGCTCTTCCCGCTCTCAGCAGCCTTCGCAGCTTCTTCTACCAGCATTCCAAGTCCGTAGCTGGCGCTCTTGCTGTCGATAATCGTGATGTCCGCTTCTTCTTCCAGCATAGATTTGGCTAAAACGGCCGACTGGTAGGTACCGCTGAATGCTGCAGAGAGATGAATGGAGATGATCTGTGTGCCGGGGGTTTCATTTAACTTCTTATACACCTCAAGAAAGTCCATCGGCGAAGGCTGGGAGGTCGTCGGCAGCTTGCTTGCTTTGACCAGCTTATCATAGAAGACATCCGGCTCCAGCCACCGATCATCATACACCTCTTCCCCAAAATGCACCTTGAGCGAGACCACTTCGATCCCATACTGTTTTACGAGTTCTTCCGGCAGATCTGCCGTACTGTCCGTGACGATGCGAATCTTGGACAAAACATATCACCTCTAACCCTTAATCTAACGCTCTCCTCAACCATCCGCTCTTCTCTACTCTACTGAGAATATATAGTAATAAAGAGGCTGTCCCCCATGAAGGACTTCGAACTCAGCTTCTGGATAGGTTTCCTCTGCATAAGCCAAAAGCTGTTCCGTCATGCTAGCATCCGCATCGGCACCTGTGATCACAGTGACGATCTCATCACCGCTTTCCAGCATTTTCGCCAGCAATTGCTTGCTGGTCTCCAGCAGTTCATTGTGCGTAACGACGATCTTGTTGTCGAGAAGCCCCAGATAGTCGCCTTCCTTGATCGTCAGATCCTCGTACTGCGAATCCCTTACGGCATAAGTAACCTGCCCTGAACGAACCTGGCTGATCGCTTCCTCCATATTGGCGCGATTCTGCTCAGGTTCCGCATGCCCGCTAAACGCAAGGGCAGCTGCCATTCCCTGCGGGATCGTCTTCGTAGGGATGACGATGATCTCCTGATCCTCGACCAATTCCTGGGCTTGCTGCGCCGACATGATGATATTGGAGTTGTTCGGCAGGATGAACACCCGTTCTGCCGGGATCTGCCGCACGGCGTTCACCAGATCCTCCGTGCTCGGATTCATCGTCTGTCCTCCGGAGACGATCAGATCGACGCCGATGCTTTCGAAGATCTCGGCGATGCCGTCGCCGACCGCCACCGCAAGCAAGCCGTTCTCCTTGCGCGGCTGCGGTTCAGCAGCTGCAATATGGCCGTAATCGGCCCCCTCTACGATATCGCGATGCTGGTCCCGCATGTTCACGATATGTAAATTTCGGAGTTCCCCATAAGCGAGCGCTGCATTCAGGACATCCCCGGGCTGTCTGGAATGGACGTGCACCTTCACCATGCCGTCGTCAGCGATGATGATGATCGAGTCCCCGTCCTTCGCCAGCTGCTCGCGCAACTCATCCTCATCGAATTGCGCTGCCGCTTCTGGATATGCCGACATATCGATGAAGAACTCCATATCATATGGGTAAAGAATATCCTCAGCGGCAATCTGTGCCTGCGCCGGGCCTTCCGAGCGAATCTCCTGCGCATCAGCTTGTCCAAGCGGCATGCTGGATAGATCCGCAGCCGGCACCGGTGCTTCCACCGTACCTGCTGCCGCAGCGTCATCCAGCGGTCGTTCATTCGTCAGCGATTCTAAGAATCCCTCATAGATGACGACCAGGCCCTGACCGCCTGAATCGACTACGCCAACCTGTTTTAATACGGGGAGCATCTCCGGCGTTCTTGCCAGCGCATCCTTGGCCATCGATACCACAGCGGTGAACAGTTCCGTCATATCCTGCGCACGGCGGGCGATCTGCATCGCATGCTTCGCAGCCTCACGGGATACCGTGAGGATCGTTCCTTCTACTGGTTTCATGACCGCTTGATAAGCCGTATCGACACCTTGCTGCAGCGCCTGCGCCACCTGAACGATGTTCGCCTTATCAAGCTCCTGCAAAGCCTTGGCGAAGCCGCGGAATAATTGGGATAAGATGACGCCCGAATTCCCTCTCGCCCCCATAAGCAAGCCTTTGGAGAAAGCGGCAGCAACCGTGCCCAGATGCTCGCTTCTCCGCTTGTTCACCTCATTTACACCCGATGTCAACGTCATGTTCATATTGGTACCGGTGTCTCCATCGGGAACCGGGAACACATTCAAGCCGTTAATGAACTCAACATTGGCTTGCAGTCGATTCGCGCTTGCGATCACCATGTTGTAAAAATCTGTACCATCTATAAAGCGCTTACCCAAAATGAGAATTCCCCTTCCTATTTCATTACTCTGACATCTTGCACGATGATATTCACGCCGTCCACGTGAACGCCGGCGATGTCATTTAACACGTAGCGAACCTTGGACTGGACGTTATGTGCAACTTCAGAGATCTTCGTTCCATAACTGACGACTATGTATAGATCGATCATCAAGGAGTCGCCTTCACGTCTTACTTCGACACCCTTGCTCAGATTCTCTCTGCCAAGCAGATCCGATATGCCGTCCTTGATGGACTGCCGAGAAGCCATGCCCACAAGACCATAGCACTCCAGGGCCGCAGAACCAGCTAACACAGCGATGACTTCATCGGAGACCGTGATCTTACCGTCTTGGGTGGTTTGCTCGATGACCAAAGTGATACATCCCCTTTCGTTGGTAGATAGGATGAACTAAAGTTCATTTTACTATATCTGATAGGAGAAATAAATAAATGAGTGTCGAAAAATCATTCGTTGACGCTGCTTACTGCCTTATGGTATCATATCTAAGTGTGTTTTGGAACGAGGGAGGTGTGTGATTCATGGCTCGCAAATGTTATGTTACCGGCAAGCGCCCATCCAGAGGCCACAATGTTTCCCATGCGAACAACAAATCAAAAAGAACCTGGGGTGTGAACGTCCAGAAAGTTCGGATTCTGGTCGATGGCAGACCGAAGCGCGTATATGTCAGCACCCGCGCACTGAAATCCGGAAAAGTGCAGCGTGCTTAACAGCACGAGTATAATCGAAATTAGCCTGAATAGATGAAAATTCGCATAATTAGCAAAAAGCACCGAAAACTCTGGTGCTTTTTTTCGTTGCGCTGCTGTTCATCAACCGTAAACATATGCGAAGGAGATCCCTTTCCTTGTTATGAACTGCCGAGCGACGGATTAATACTTTCCCATTTTTTTAAGGACGAATTTTACAAAACCGCCTAAAAACTTCGGAAGTTTAATCGTATAAAATTTCATAACAATCCCTCCTCAGCAGTAGATTATGAGTTCCGAATCCGTTCGGTGACCGGACGGCCTAGAGGTTCTGCGACCGAAATCGATTGATCTGTCAACAACATATATATGCAGGGCGTGCTGCAAACATACGCGATTAAACATGCCCTTCGATAAAAAAATCCTCCGCAGCCATTGTCTAATCGACAACACTGCGGAGGATCTTAGATCCGGCATCTTTCTGCCTTGACCTAACCGCGCAAACGCCGAATCGCCTCAGCCCGATCCGCTTCATTGAACACGGAGCTGCCGGCGACCAGAACATCTGCGCCCGCTTCGATGACCTGCTTCGCCGTCTGTTCATTGATTCCGCCGTCTACTTCGATATGGACGTGCGTAAGGCCCTGCTCGTCCAAGCGCCGGCGCATCTCGCGGATCTTCGGCAGCATCGCCGGGATGAAGCGCTGGCCGCCGAAACCGGGATTAACCGTCATGATCAGGATCAAGTCCAGCTCATGGGCGACATGATCGAGGACGTTGAGCGGAGTGGCTGGATTCAAGGCAACGCCCGCGTGGATGCCAAGATCCTTGATCTGGCCGACCACGCGGTGCAGATGGGTGCAGGCTTCGGCATGAACGGTAATGCGGTCCGCGCCGGCCCGCTGAAACTCCTGCAGCATCAGCTCCGGCCGTTCGATCATCAGATGGACATCCAGCGGCAATGATGTCGATTGCCGCATGAAATCCACGATGAACGGTCCAAATGAAATATTCGGAACGAAGTGCCCGTCCATGATATCGACGTGGAGCAGATCCGCCCCGCCCCGTTCCACATCCTTCAGCTCGTCCTCCAGACGGCGAAAATCAGCTGCCAAAGCGGATGGTGCAATATAGATCATCTAGGGTTCCTCCGTCTCTTCTCTTTCGCTTCTTTCACTTCTTCTAAGAATACCTTGTAATGTTCGTATCTCGTTGGATCGATGCAACCTTCCTGCAAGCCCTCCGTGACTGCACAGCCGGGTTCACTGATATGCAGGCAGCCACGAAACTTGCAGGATTCCGCTGCTTCGCGCAGCTCTCGGAAGCCAAGCGTCAACTCTTCTGGTTCGATGGTGAAGTCCAGCTGACTGAAGCCCGGTGTATCGGCGATCCAGCCGCTTTGCGGCAGAGGGATCAACTCCACATGGCGGGTCGTGTGTTTCCCGCGTCCCAGCCGGCGGCTGATCTCTCTGGTCTCCAAGTCGAGACCGGGGATCATCGCATTGAGGAGCGTAGACTTGCCGACCCCGGATTGTCCCGCGAAGACGCTGATATGACCGGTGAGCCGTTGGACCAGCTCGTCGGTTCCATCACCGTGAACGGAACTGGTCGCAAAGACCTCATATCCGATATTCGTATATTTGCGCATCGCCGCTTCGAGTTCCTGCGGATCCTTCCCCAGATCCTTCTTCGAAAAGCAGATGATGGGCGTAAGGCCCGCCAGCTCGACGTGAACCAAAAAGCGGTCCAGCAGGAGATGACTGACCGCCGGTTCAGCGATCGAGAACACGAGCACCGCTGTGTCCACGTTAGCGATCGGGGGGCGCACGAGCTCACTCGTGCGCGGTTCGATCTCCGTCACCGTCCCCTCGCCGGTCGCTTCCACCTCGAAGTGCACCCGGTCTCCTACGAGCGGCGTGATCCCGCGTACTTTGAATACCCCGCGCGCTCTGCACTGAACCGTTTCCCCGCCGTCATCCGGCATGACATAATAGAAGCCGCTTAACGCCTTGACGATCAATCCGCGCGCCATGCATCATCCTCCACTGTTCATGCTTGTTGAGTTCCTGATATGTTCGTTCAAACGTTACGATCTGTCATATCGATTGGCATTGTTCACCTGTCAGCCCTGTCCTTCCGACAGCTGGCCTTCGATTGCTTCCGATTCATCGGTCCAAGATGCCTGATCCGCCGGCTCATCCAGAACTTCTGCTTCCACCGCCTCTTCATCGGGCCCGGCAGGCGGTTCCGGCGTGCCCGTCTGACCTCCGCCGGACTGGAGCAGCCGCGCTTCCGAATAGGTGACCGTCTGCGTATCCAGCCAAGCGCCGTCTCGCTGAATCAGGATCGTCGCGTTCTGCGTCGGGGAGACGACGATGCCCACGCGATAGGTCGTGCGCTGCGTGATCTCCTTCGTTCCCCACAGGACATTGTCCTTGCTTGCATCCGTGATATAGATCTCGATCGTTGAAGCGACGCCTTCGACTGCCGGCTCTACGGTGATCACTTTCTCCGTTTGAATCGCATCGCTCGGCAAACCTGTGCTCACATAGAGCGTGATCTCCGCTCCGGGAGACACCGGATCATTCGGCTCGAAAGGCCACTGCCGGAACACGTGCCCCGCAGGCTGCGTATAATCCGGTGCTTCTTCGATCTTGACATTCTCATTGAGGTTCAGGATCTCCAGTTTGTTGCGTGCAACCTGCAAGGTGTCGCCGATTAAGTTCGGCATGCTCTCGGTGCCCGGGCCTTGACTTACCACCAGCGTCACCTGGCTGCTGCGAGGATTCACCTTCTCCCCGGCAGCCGGTTCATGGCTGACCACGCTGCCCTTAGGCAGATCATTGTAACTTTCGACGATCTCGATGGCATCCCTGGAGAAGCCCAGTTCCACCAACAGATTGCGCGCTTCATGCTCCAACATCTCCGTCAGATCAGGCATCTCTTGCTCGAGTGGTCCCAAACTGACGGTCAGATGAATCGTCGATCCTTCCTTCACCAAGATATCCGCTTGACTCTGTCTGATGACATAGCCTTGTTCGTAAATATCGCTGTACTCGTCCTCGGTGAACTGCACCTTCAGATTCAGATCCTCCAGAATCCGCACGGCATCATCCACATGCTCACCGACCACATTCGGCACATCCACTTCCGGCACATCGAACAAGCTCATCACCGCTTTAACGCCCTGCCAGGTTCCGAAGAATAAGACCAGCACAACCGCGATCCAGATCGTCGGCTTCACCCAGCGGCGGCGCTTCGGCTCATCTGCCAGGCTCTCCGCGATCCTGCCCCGTGTTTGCGGCATCTCTTCATCCTCCTGCCCATGATTGACGGCTGCCGTATACTCACGAATCGCCGGCATGATAATCGTCTTCTCATCATCATCGTCTTCCGGTTCATAGAATACCTTGCGCTCATCGCGGCGTTCCGGAAGCAGGCAAGTCTCCAAGTCTTCCAGCATGGCTCTTGCTGATTCGTATCGCTCCTCGGGCCGCTTCCGCAGAGCTTTCAAGATGATGTTCTCCAAGCTCTGCGGGAGAAGCGGATTGATCGAGCGCGGCTCTTCAAAATCTTCCTGCAGGTGCTTAAGGGCCACGCTGATCGGACTGTCACCCGCGAAAGGCAAGCGATTCGTGACCATCTGGTAAAGAACCGCGCCGAGTGAATAGATATCGGATTTCTCGCCCTGGGCGACACCCTTGGCATGTTCCGGCGAGAAATAATGCACGGACCCGAGCACAGCCCCCGTCTGTGTGATGTGGGAGGAGGCAGCAGCACGGGCAATCCCAAAATCCGTCACTTTGATACGGCCGCTCTTGCTGATCAAGATGTTGTGCGGTTTGATATCGCGGTGGATGATCCCGTTCTGATGGGCATGATCCAGAGCATCGCAGATCTGGCTTGCGATCTTGACCGCTTCCTCTGCTTGCAAAGGAGCCCGCTCCTTAATGATATCGTTCAGCGTCCCGCCTTCGATATATTCCATGACGATATAATGAATATCTTCATCTTGGCCGACATCATAGATGCTCACCACGTTCGGATGGGAGAGCGATGCCGCCGAACGCGCTTCCCTGCGGAACCGCTGGATGAACTCCTCATCATGAACGAACTGTTCGCGCAGCACCTTCACCGCGACATGGCGGTGCAGCAGCGTATCGTAGGCTTTGTATACGATGGCCATTCCTCCGCCGCCGATCCGCTCGACGATCTCATAACGGCCGCCCAGTTCTGATCCTATCATCCTGCTTCCCCCCTTCCATCCAGTTGTTCCGCCGACTCCGGTGAAGCCTCGTCCTGTTCATTGATCAGCAGAACGATGGTGATGTTATCATCCCCGCCGGCATCCAACGCCTTATCCACCAGCTGGCCGGCTTTCTCGCTCCATCCGGCGTCGGTATTCATCGTCTCGACGATCGTCTCCGTCTTGACAAGACCGCTTAGCCCATCGGTGCATAAGAGGAGAACGTCTTTCTCCTTCCATTCCCGGCAGACCACATCGACATCGACTTCCGGATCAGTACCGAGCGCCCGCACGAGAACATTGCGCCGCGGATGGCTTGCCGCTTCTTCTTCATTGATCTGACCGCTTTTGAGGAGTTCGTTCACCAGGGAGTGGTCCTCTGTAAGCTGAACGATCGAACGGCCGCTGATCATATAAGCCCGGCTGTCCCCGATATGCGCGACGACGACGCGCTCGCGGTCGGCAATCGCCGCCACGACCGTCGTCCCCATGCCGACGTATTGCTCTGAGGAGTTGGCCAGTTCATAGACTTCGCGATTCGCCTCACGGATGAGGTCACGCAGCAAGGCTGCACACTGCTCCGCATTCATGCCCCGTACCAGACGCTGCCTCATCTGTTTCTCTATGTACTGGGTCGTCATCTGGCTGGCAACATCGCCTGCCAGGTGGCCGCCCATCCCATCCGCAACGACAGCAAAAGCGAATCCATTAATGCTGGCTTCGACGCAGGCGCGGTCCTCATTCACGAGACGGACGCGTCCGACATCGGTGATATTCGCTGTCTTCATCGGTTTCTCACCCCGTAATGGACTGCATATGCTTCGCCCTGAGCTGCCCGCAGGCAGCGGCGATATCGTGTCCTTGTTCACGGCGGATCGTCGTGTTGATTCCGTTATGCTCCAATACTTTCTTAAACCCAAAAATATCCTCTCGCGGCGTGCGCACATACTTTCGCTCGGGGACGTGATTTACAGGGATCAAATTCACATGGCACAGCATGCCTTGCAACACTTCCGCCAGTTCCGCCGCATGTTCCGGCTGATCATTCACCCCGCCGATGAGGGCATATTCAAAGGTGATCCTCCGGCCCGTCTTCTCAATATAATACTTGCATGCCTCGATCAGATCATCGAAGGGATAGCGGCGATTGACGGGCATCAACTTAGATCGCAGAGCATCATTCGGAGCATGGATCGAAACAGCTAGATTGATCTGCGTATCCTCATCCGCAAAGCGATAGATATTCGGCACGATGCCGGACGTGGATACGGTGATGTGACGCTGGCCGATATTCAGCCCCTTCTCATCGATGACGATGCGGAGAAAATCCATCGTCGCTTCATAGTTCTCGAAGGGTTCTCCAGATCCCATCACGACGATGCTGCTCACCCGCTCGCCTTCGGCATCGAGCATCTGCTGGCACTTCACCACCTGTGCGACGATCTCGCCTGCCGTCAGGTTACGCTTAAGACCGCCTAAGGTCGAGGCGCAGAACGTGCAGCCGATCCGGCAACCGACCTGTGTCGTCACGCAGACGCTGTTCCCATACTGATGCCGCATAATCACCGTCTCGATCACATGCTGATCATGCAGCCCGAACAAGAACTTCATCGTCCCATCCTGGGATTTCATGTGGGTGATCTCTTCCAGCGCAGCAAAGCGAAACTCCTCATCCAGCTGGGCGCGAAGCTGCTTGGGCAAGTTGGTCATCGCAGCAAAATCCGTCACACGCTTCACATACAGCCAGTCGAAAATCTGCGCTGCGCGAAACCGCGGAAGGCCGCGTTCAGCCGCCCATGCTTCCCAACCTTCCAAAGTCAGGTCATAGACCAATGGTTTCATCTCATCACGATCCATTCTATGTTTAGATTTGTTCTTCTTCGTGTCAACCCAAGCCCCTATCCTATATATACTATCACAAGCACATGTTCGCTTAAAAGAATTTTTGCCGTCGAAGCAACGAAGCGGCAAGGAGAACATGCCTTACCTTCACCTGTCCTGCTCCCCGTCCCGCAGCGTGCCCGCCCGGCACAGCTCCCGGACCTGCAATTCTTATGCTCTTCTTAAACGGGCGATGAAGAACCCGTCCGAGCCGTAGTGATGAGGAAGGATTCTGACTGCACCGAGCTGATGCTCAGCGTTCGGCGAAAGCGCCGGCGGCAGCAGATCAGCCTGCTCATCGGCGGTGAATTCGGGATGATCGGCGAGGAAGCGGCGGATCACCTGCTCATTTTCCGCAGGATCCACCGTACAGGTGCTGTATACGAGGATTCCTCCCCGCTTCAGCAGCTTAGCGGCCTGTATCAGCAGATGAAGCTGCAGGTTCGCCAGTTCCGCAATTTCCTCACTGCTCTTGCGCCATTTGATGTCGGGCTTGCGGCGGATGACCCCGAGGCCGGAGCAGGGCGCATCGAGCAGGATGCGGTCAAAATGTTCCGCCGGGAATTCCTCCGCAAGGTTGGCTGCATCGCCGACTCTGGTCCGCACGCTGCTCAGACCAAGCCGCCGGACCTGCGCTTCGATCAGCGCCTGCTTATGTTCATGAATATCATTCGCCCAGATCTCGCCCTCATCCCCCATCGTCTCCGCGATATGCGTCGTCTTGCCGCCCGGCGCGGCGCAGCAATCGAGTACCCGCATGCCCGGCTGTGCATCCAACATCCGAGCGACGACCATAGAACTCTCATCTTGTATCGTGAGCAGCCCCTGCTCATACCAATCGGTATGCGCGATATTGCCGCGGCGTCCGGCGAGCACGATCCCGTCTTCGCTGAGCAGCGAGGGGCGGGCATCGAACCCGTGTTCCCTGAGCGCCGCCAACATCGCATCCCTGTCCGTCTTCAAGCGGTTCACCCGCACGCTGATCGGTGCCGGTTGATTGTTCGCTTCGCACATCGCTTCGGTCTCCTCCGCTCCATACTGCTCGATCCATCGCTGGACGAGCCACTCCGGGTGGGAGTGAACCAGGGAGATGCGCTTAGCAGGCGGCAGGGAATCGGGGATCTGCAGCGTATGAAGGCTGCGCAGGACGCTGCGCAGGACGCCGTTCACCATGCCCGCGATGCCCTTATGCCCGCGTTTCTTGGCGATGTTCACCGCCTCGTTCACCGCCGCGTGGGGCGGGATGCGATCCAGATAATAGATCTGATAGAAACTCAGACGAAGCAGGATGCGCACCCACGGTTCCACTTTGTCCAATCCGCGGGCGACGAAGCGGCTGAGATAATAATCGATCGTATTCTGCCGCTGTATGGTGCCGTATACGATCTCGGTGACCAGGGCGGCATCCTGTTGGTTCAGCTTGCCAGCCTTCAGCGCCTGGTTTAATTCCAGATTGCTGTAAGCCTGATCCCGTTCGATCTTAAGCAGGATGTCCAGCGCCGTGCTGCGCGCGCGGCCGCTCATATGCCCAGCACCGTGCCTTCCTTCATCTTCCCGCCGCGCACGAAATCCGCCGCCGCCATCGCTTTCTTACCGGCGGGCTGCACCATGGTAAGACGAACGACACCGCTGCCGCAGCTTACATCGATGCCCTCCGGCTTAAGGGCCAGCACCGTACCCGGTGCATGGGAGGTGTGCTTAGTCGAAGCGTCCAAGACCTTGCATGCCCAGACTTTCATCACTTCCCCATCCCAAATCGTATACGCAACCGGCCATGGACTCAATCCTCTGACCTGATTGAAGATCTCCCTGGCCGAACGGCTCCAGTCGATCTTCTCCTGCTCCCGCGTGATATTCGGCGCATAAGTGGCCTCGGATTCCTGCTGCGGGATGCGCGGCGCACGCCCGGCGATGAGATCCGGCAGCGTTTCGATGAGCAGCTTGGCCCCTGCATGGGCCAGCTTCTCAAACATCGTGCCGGCGTTATCCTCTTCTGTGATGGGCACTTCCACCTGCGAGATCATATCCCCCGTATCCAGGCCTTCGGCCATATACATGATCGTCACGCCGGTCTTCGACTCCCCATTCATGATCGCATGATGGATCGGTGCGCCGCCGCGGTAGCGGGGCAACAGCGAGGCGTGAACATTGATGCAGCCGAGGCGGGGCATATCGAGCACTTCCTTAGGCAGGATCTGGCCATATGCTGCGGTTACGATCAGATCCGGCTGCCACTCTGCCAGCGCTGCCACTGCTTCAGGATTACGCAGCCGTACAGGCTGCATGACGGGAAGCCCAGCCTTCAGGGCAGCTTCCTTCACGGGCGGCGGCGTGAGCACCCGCTTCCGTCCCTTCGGACGGTCCGGCTGCGTCACGACGCCGACAACGTTGTAATCATGTTCCAGCAATTGAAGCAAAGAAGGAACCGCAAAATCTGGGGTTCCCATGAATACGATATTCAAGCGATCAACTCCCGACCTTACATTTCACCTTACTGTCCTTGAACCCATTTATCAGACATGCACATGTCACTGACAGCATGAATCCTGTTTAAGCTTGTTTCGAATCTCTCTAAGTCTTATTCGCATCCTTACTCGCTGTCCGCCTCATCCTCTTCTTCCGGCTGCAATTCATAGATTCGCTCAGCCAGATCGGTGAACAGCACCCCGTTCAGATGATCGACCTCGTGTTGGAAGGCCCGCGCCAAGAGCCCTTCGCCTTCCATCGAGAATTCGTTGCCGTAACGGTCTTGACCGCGGACTTTCACCTTCATCGCCCGGCGCACATCGCCGTTGATGCCGGGGATGCTGAGGCATCCTTCCGGTCCGAACTGCTCGCCTTCCCGGGCGATGATCTCGGGATTCACCATCTCGATCAGCCCGTGCTCGTCCCCGGTATCGATGACGATGACCCGCTTCAAGATGCCGATCTGCGGCGCCGCCAGACCGACGCCGTTGGCATGGTACATCGTCTCCGCCATATCATCCAGCAGTTTATGCAGATTCGCGTTGAATTTGGTAACGGGCTTCGATTTCTCCCGCAGAATCGGATCTGGATCTTGTACGATGATTCTAATGGCCATATGAACAGGCAGCCCCTTCCTAGTAACATCTCTAGTCTCATTGTATACCTGAGTGTTTCCCGTCATTCCCGCAAGGTCATCCCCGCAGGCTGGCGGCATCCATCCTTAAAACGTTCGTCCTTCGCTTGAACGTCCGCTCGTCCATATGATGCCGACTACATCATCATATATGGATCCACGTCGACCGCCAGTTGAAGTTCGGGATCGCCGCCGCGTTCCGCTTCTTCCACCGCCAGCTTGACGATCGCCGGTGCGGAGGCGGAAGCAGCATCTCCACGATATTTTACCATGCACTGGAATCGATATCTATCTTTGATCCGCGGGATCGGAGATGTCACCGGTCCCAATACCGTCAACTCGTTGTCCGCCGTCTGCTGCATGCGATAGACCGCCTGCTCATCCCATTGCCGCTTCCAGATCCTCTTGATCGCCTGCGCCACCGTCTCCCCGGCTTTCATCACCTTGGTCAGATCGGGGTGGCTGAGGGTGATGAGGATGAGCCGGCTGTAAGGCGGATAACCGAGGGCTCTTCGTTCCATCAGCTCGCGCTGTGTGAACATCTCATAATCATGCCGGCTTGCACTGACGATGCTGTAGTGTTCCGGCGCGTAGGTCTGTACGATGACCTCGCCGGGCAGATCATGCCTGCCGGCGCGGCCCGCCACCTGCGTCAAGAGCTGGAACGTCCGTTCCGCAGCGCGAAAATCCGGCAGCCGCAGGATGGAATCCGCGGCGATCACCCCGACCAGAGTCACATAGGGGAAATCCAGTCCCTTAGCAACCATCTGCGTGCCGAGCAGCACATCGGCCCGCCGCTCCCTGAACATCCGCAGCCATTTCTCATGGGAGCCCTTCTCCGTCGTCGTATCCACGTCCATGCGGATCACCCGGATCCCGGGATACAGCTTCACCAGCTCTTCTTCCACGCGCTGCGTACCCGTGCCGAAGAAACGGATATGCGGACTTTCGCACTGGGGGCATTGCAATGCCTCCCGCTCCCCATATCCGCAGTAGTGGCAGCGCATCGTCCGCGTATAGCGGTGATAGGTCAGCGAGATATCGCAGTGCGGACACTGGCACACATGGCCGCAGGAGCGGCACATGACGAAGGTCGAATAACCGCGGCGATTGAGCAGCAGGATCGTCTGCTCGCCGCACCGCACCCGTTCCTCGATCGCTTCACGCAATCGGCGGCTGAACATCGAACGGTTGCCGCTGTGCAGCTCCTCCCGCATATCGACCAGCGTAACCGGCGGCAGCGGCCGCCCGGCGACTCGCTCTGTAAGCGCCAGTCGGATCAGTTCCGGCTCACCGCTCAGCGGCTCGATCGCCGCCCGCCAGGTCTCAAGCGACGGTGTCGCCGAGCCGAGGATCAGCGTCGCTCCGTGCTGCTCGACCCGCCACATGGCGATATCCCGGGCATGATACTTCGGACTTTCCTCTTGCTTGTAGCTTGTCTCATGTTCTTCATCGATGATGATCATGCCGATATTGCGAAAGGGTGCGAACACCGCTGATCTCGCGCCTACAACGACCTTGGCTTCCGCCGTCTGTACTTTCCGCCATTCATCATAGCGTTCACCGTGGGATAAGCGGCTGTGCATGACGGCCACCAGGTCGCCGAATCTTCCCTTGAATCGCTCGACCATCTGCGGCGTCAGCGAGATCTCCGGCACCAGCACGATCGCCTCGCGGCCGAGCTCCAGGCAGCGTGCGATCGCTTGCAGATAGATTTCCGTCTTGCCGCTGCCCGTCACGCCATGGAGCAGATAAGCATGCCGCTTGCCAGACTCAACCGCCTCACGGATCCTGCTGAACACCTGCTGCTGCGCCTCCGTCAGCGGCAGGGGCTTGCTCCGTTTGAATTGCCTGTCCTTATAAGGATCTCGGAGCACTTCCGCCGGCCGGATCGCGATCCATCCCTTCTCGGCCAGCGCCTTGATCGCTGAGGATGTCGTGTTGAGAACTGCCGCCAGCTCGGTCATAGGGATCGGTTCGGGATGTTCCAGCAGATAGCGGAGGACTTCCTGCTGTTTAACGGCTCTTGCCGACAGCTGCGTCAGGGCTTCCTCCAGCTTCTCCGGCGGTTCCGGCGGATACACGGTGAGGACCTTTTTGACTTGCAGGCGATCCTTGACGAGCTGCTGTTCGACGATGAGTCCTTCGCGCACCAGGTGCTTGAGTTCGGATTCGGAGCGCGGGAACTGTTCCAACACGCGGTCCCGGGACACCGGTCCGTGCTCAGTGAGCCAAGCGAGGATGCTTTGCGCCCGATCGCTTAAGTCTCCTCGATCCTTCCCGACATCGGCAGAAGCACAAGCCAGCACGCGGTCGTATTTGGCCTTCAGCGCTGCGGGGAGCATCGCCGTCAAGGCGGTGATCTCCCGGCACAGATAGCGCTCGCTCATCCAGCGTCCCAGCCGCACCAATTCCTCGGTCAGCGGCGGCTGGATATCGAGGATGTGATCGACAGCGCGCAGTCTGCTTCGTTCCATCTCAGTGGTATCCGACAAGGCGACGACGAATCCTTGAATGAGCCGAGAACCGAAGGGAACAGCGACGCGGCTGCCGACTTCAATCCACTCGCGCATCCCCTCCGGCACCAGATAATCGAAGGGGCGGTCCGTCTGTTTGGCTGCTACGTCGACGATCACACTGGCGATCATGGGGCGGCATTCCCCTTCGCGTTCATCCGCTCGGCGGCCAAACGCAGCAGCTCTCTGGCAGCCTCCAGCTTGGAACTGCGAGGAATCTTCTTAACGAGACCATTCTGATCGAAAATATACAGCTCATTGTGATCCGCACCGAAACCGATCCCCTGCTGCGAGACGTCATTCGCTGCGATCAGGTCGCACCCTTTGCTGCGCACCTTCTTCATCGCATGTTCTTCCAGATGTTCCGTCTCCGCTGCGAAACCGATGACGAATTGGCCCTTCTTGCGGCGCCCGATCTCAGCCAGGATATCCTCTGTTTTCTCCAGTACCAGAGTCATCTGTTCTTCGGATTTTTTGATCTTCTGCGCAGACTGCGCAGCTGGACGATAGTCCGCTACAGCAGCGGCCTTGATGATGAGATCCTGGGCATCGAGCCGCTCCATCACCGCCTCATACATATCCCGTGTGGAGACGACGGGAACCAGCTTCACTCCCCGCGGCGCGGGCAGAGATACATTCGCGCTGACAAGGGTGACCTCAGCCCCCATCTCTTGTGCAGCTTGCGCGGCAGCATAACCCATCTTGCCCGAGGAATCATTGGTGATAAAGCGCACGGGATCGATCCGCTCCAGCGTGCCGCCGGCGGTGATGAGGACCTTACGCCCGGCCAGGGTTTGGTCCGGCGTCATAAGCCGCACGATCTCCGCATAGATGTCTTCCGGTTCAGCCAATCTGCCGCGGCCGACATAGCCGCAGGCCAGCTGCCCAACCCCCGGTTCGATGAAGTGAACGCCGCGCTCCCTAAGCGTCTGCATATTGGCCTGCACCGCAGGATGTTCATACATGTGCACATTCATCGCCGGCGCGACCAGGATCGGCGCCGTGGTCGCCAAGAGCGTCGTGCTCAGCATATCATCTGCCAGACCGCAGGCCATCTTGGCGATGATGTTCGCCGTGGCAGGCGCTACGACGAAAAGGTCGGCCCTGTCTGCAAGATCGATATGCGCCACCACGGACGCATCCCGCTCCGCAAAGGTGTCCGTATGAACAGGCTGCCGGGACAGTGTCTGAAATGTCAACGGGGTGACGAACTTGGCGGCGGATTCGGTCATGATCACATGCACCTCAGCTCCGCTTTGCGCCAGCCTGCTGGTCAGCGCCGCCGCCTTGTAGACTGCGATCCCCCCGCTTACGCCCAGGACGATTGTTTTGCCATTCAGCACCTTGTTACCTCCGCTCCCTCTCATAGTAAAAAAACAACAACCGCAAGGGTTGTTGGAAGCAAGCTTGTCCGTTCTCTAGACGGTCATGATATATGCTGCGTTCATTTGTTCTCTTTGGTCTCGTCGACGTTCTCGATCTTCACATGGCCATGATAGATCTCTTCAAGCGCTATGCCGACGTACTTATGCGACTTCGGCTCCTCGAGGTAGGTCTTCGCCCCGTCCCGGAGTGCTCTCGCCCGTTTCGAAGCGCCTACGACCAGCGAATACTTGCTTTCAACCTTATTCATAATCTCGTCGATCGATGGATATAACATGTCTACAACACCTCATTCAAGCTGGTAGTTAGCTGCGGAACGATGCGCTCTTTGCGGCAGTGTTCCGCCTCTATGATACTCATGATCCGCCTGCAAGCGCAGTCGATCTGATCATTCACAACGATATAATCATACTCTTCCATCAGTTTGATCTCGTCCCTCGCCACCTGCATCCGTCTGCGGATCACTTCATCATCGTCGGTTCCACGCCCCGCGATGCGCTTCTCCAGCTCAGCCAGCGACGGAGGAGCGAGGAAGATAAACACCGCATCCGGAAACTTCTGCTTGACCTTCATCGCACCTTGAACTTCGATCTCCAGGAAGACATCCTTCCCTTGATCCAGCTGCTCCTGGACAAATTTCGCCGGCGTGCCGTAATAGTTGCCGACGTACTCCGCCCACTCCAGCAGTTCATCCTGCTCGATCATGCGTTCGAATTCTTCCCTCGTCTTGAAGAAGTAGTTCACACCATCCACTTCCCCCGGGCGCGGGCTGCGAGTGGTAGCCGATACCGAATAGACGAGATCCGTTGTTTTCTGACGCAACGCTGCGCAGACCGTGCCTTTGCCAACGCCGGATGGTCCCGATAATACGATCAATAAACCTTTGTTCATTCCGCTTCTAGTCCTCTCGTGAATCTAATCCTCCGACTCGTCTTCCTTAGAAGTTAAACGATGGGCTACCGTCTCCGGCTGGACCGCGGACAAGATCACATGGTCGCTGTCCGTGATGATGACCGCTCTCGTTCGTCTGCCGTAAGTAGCATCGATCAGCATATGACGATCACGCGCTTCCTGGATGATTCGCTTGATCGGCGCAGACTCCGGACTTACGATCGAGATGATCCGGTTCGCCGATACGATGTTGCCAAACCCGATGTTGATTAGCTTGATTGCCATCCAATTCCCCTCCGAATCTATGTGCTGGCCTGCTTCAGCAACCCATCCAGATGATGGTATTACTATTGCCTGCTAATCCTTGCCACATACCCGTCAGTCCGCTTGCTGAGCATCGATCACTCGATATTCTGCACCTGTTCCCGTATCTTCTCCAGTTCAGCTTTCAACTCTACGACTAGATTCGTGATCGCCGCATAGTTGGCCTTGGAGCCGATCGTATTCACTTCGCGGTTCATCTCTTGAATGAGAAAATCCAGCTTCCTGCCGACGGGTTCATCGGCATCCAGCAAGTCGTGGAATTGCTGACAATGGCTTGACAATCGCGCTAATTCCTCATCGATGTCCGAACGCTCGGCCATGACGGCCACCTCCATCATAAAACGCTGATCGTCGAACCAAGTCGGATCTTCCAACAACTCCTGGATCCGCTGACGCATCTTCTGCCGCATATGCTCTACCGCTAAAGGGGCTTCTTGTCCTACTTGATCCATCAGCTTCTCCACCGTGCGGATCCTCGACACCAGATCTTCCCGCAGGTTCCGACCTTCCGCTTCGCGCATCGCAAGCAATTGCTGCATCGCTTCACGCAGACATTCCTCCAGCGACCCCCGCATCAGATCGGAATCTTCCAGCTCATCCTCTGCGGGCATAAGCACTTCCGGAACAGCGATGAGATCCCTCAGCCCGATCCGCTCCTCTTCCGGCAGATTCAGGCGCCTGCGAATCTCTTCTGCTGCTTGGTATAAGCTTTCCACGAGCGGCCAATTCACCGCGGCTTGCTGCCCGCTTGTCGGATCCCGTTCCACCGTGACGAAGATATCGATTCGCCCTCGTCTAACCAACTGCTGGGCGATCTTGCGCAGATGTTCTTCGTAGATCATCCACTCTCGCGGCATACGCACCACGACTTCATTGTATCGGTGGTTAACGGATTTGACATCGATCTGCAATCGATACCCAGATATGGTTCTAACAGACAGTCCGTATCCAGTCATACTACGTAACATTTTATCACATCCATTAACCTATTTTAAGTCATTTTGCATACCGGGACAAGTTAAGATCTTCATCTGCACCATAATCAATCACCCAGCTTTGCCAGGCATGAAACGTCGAACTATTCTTCTTGCAGGCGCAGAGAAGATACACCGCAGGAAGCATGAGAGGACTCTGCAGAAGCACAATTGAAACGGATTTCCAGACCACAGCAAAGGGGGTTCAACCGGACGGACTTCTTGTCCCGCGGCTGAACCCTTGTACCCTTGCTAAAGCCTGAATTAAGATTGGTTCGGCGCATAGCGAGGCACCGCTTCCCATACATGCTCTACCAGCTGCACCGTCATCTCGTAGGCCAAGAACGGTGTCATCAGATAGATGCCCTTGAACCAGCGCATCGCTTCGTCCAGAAGTTCCTTGGCGATCGCCACGCCGGCCTTTCTGCCATCTTCTCCTTCCAGGCCGGCCATGCGAGCCCGCACATCGTCGGACAGCTTGATCCCCGGCACTTCGTTGTGCAGGAATTCCGCGTTGCGGCCGGATGCCAGAGGCATGATCCCGATAAAGATCGGAATCGGAATATGCTCCGTCATCTCGGCGATCTGCTGGAACAGAGCAGGATCGTAGACCGGCTGCGTCATGATGAAGTCCGCGCCGGCTTCCACCTTGCGTTCCAAGCGTTTGACCGCCTTGTCGAGATGCTTCACGTTCGGGTTAAAGGCTGCACCGACGACGAAGTTGGCGCGCTGTTTCAGCGGCTTGCCGGAGAAGGCGATGCCCTCGTTCAGCTGTTTGATCATGCGAATCATCTCAAAGGAAGTCAGATCATATACCGAACTTGATCCCGGCAAATCCCCGATCCGCGCCGGATCTCCCGTAACCGCCAGCACGTGGTCGATTCCGAGCGCATGAAGGCCCATCATATGCGACTGTGTGCCGATCAGATTGCGGTCGCGGCAAGCGATATGAACTAGCGGCCGGATGCCGACGCGCTCATGCATCAGATGGCCGAGAGCCATGTTGTTCATGCGGGTGACGGCCAAGGAGTTGTCCGCCAGGGTGATCATATCCGCCCCCGCATCGCGCAGCGCTTCTGCTCCGCGCATGAAGCGATCGATCGTCAGATCCCGCGGCGGGTCAAGCTCGACGATCACCGTATGGCGCTGCCGAACGAGCTCGACGATCGACGGCTCCCGCGGCGGCTGCTTAACGGCCTCGGCTGCCGATCCGGATGCCGGTGCCTCCGGTTCTTCACCCACGATAACCCGCCCTCGGGTCGGTCGATCGAGCGCTGCCGTCTCTGCCTTCGTTTCATCCGCGCCGCTTGCGCCCGGCTCACTTGCTCTCACACCTTGCCCGGCCAAGCTCTTCAGATCCCGTCCTTGCAGCGCCTGCGCCATGGCGGCGATATGCTCCGGTGTCGTGCCGCAGCAGCCGCCGATGATGCGCATGCCGCGCTCGGCAAACATCACGGCGCATTCAGCGAAATAACCCGGCGTCGCGATGAATTCCACCCGGCCGTCGACGAGATCGGGGATCCCGGCGTTCGGGAACACGGACATCGGCACAGGCTGCCGATCCCGCAGCTTATCCATCGCCCGCATGATGCCATAGGGACCGCTGCGGCAGTTGAAGCCGACGATGTCAGCACCGCTCTGAACGGCCTGATCAAAAGCTTCCTGCACGGTATACCCGTCCTGGGTCCGTCCCACATCTTCCATAGCGAATTGGGCGATCACCGGAAGATCACTGCTTATTCCGCGAACAACGCTGAGTGCAAGCAGCATCTCTTCCAGATCGTAGAACGTCTCCAGGAGAATCGCATCGACGCCCTCTTCGATCAGCACGCGGATCTGCTGGTCAAAATTCCGGCGCAGTTCCTCAACCGCAATATCGCTCCGCCTGCCGCCGCGAATCGATCCGACGGCACCCGCTATGTAGGCATCGTCACCCGCCGCCTGGCGGGCGATGCGCACCGCGGCGCGGTTGATATTCTCCACTTCATCTTCAAGTCCATACTTCGACAGCTTCTCGCGGTTCGCTGAGAAGGTATTCGTCTCGATCAGACGCGCTCCCGCTTCGTAATAACGGCGGTGCACATCCGCGATCACTTCCGGCTTCGTCAGATTGATCTCCTCATAGGAGATTCCCACGGGAAATCCAAGCTGATATAGATAAGTGCCCATCGCACCGTCACCGATGATGACTCTCTCCCTGAGGGCGCTGCGCAAATCTTGTTTCATCTTCATCCCCACCAATATCTTATCGGTAAATTTAATATTCTTAATGGTAACACAAAGCTCCAGGAAAAATAAGAGTATCTTACTCGGAATTTTGACTCTATCATGAACAATTCCTCATACTGGCTTACAATTCATAAGAATGCATAAGGACGCACCAGCGGTTGAGCACATCCTATGCATGTTATACGAAATTTCGTATAAACAGGTTCTGAACGGGGTGCCTCATTAGGGTTTTGACCGATTATTAGGACATAAACCTCTGCTCATGCACACTTTTCAGTTTTTGTACGAATTTTAGGACAAAATCCTTCATCGGTGCACTCTTTCTTAGGTTTTTATACGATTTTTAGATCAAAACCCTTAGTGAACACACCAACTCCCAAGAGTTTATCCTAGTTATAGGATAAAATTCAAATCCGCCAGACTTATTCTGACGGATTCGATACAATCATCCTGTTTGAGATCTTCCCGCTCGATCATCCTGCCTGCTCGATCATCCCGCCGACGATCCTGCGGCTGCTGATCCTATCGAATGACGGGGTTGGACTTGCTGCCGGGCATGCCGCCGCCGTAGATGATTTTCTTCTTCTTCGGCGCACCGCCGCGCAGCACGCTGCCCGCTCCCATCAGGAAGGTCGGAATGCCTGCGAACACCAGGACCAGCGCCCATTCCCGGATACCGAGATCGACGGTTTTGAACACCGGCTGCAGTGCATCGATGTAGATGACGCCGAGCAGGAGCCCAATCGATGAGAGCACCGCAAGCACGAGATACTTGTTCTCGAACACGTTGCGATGGAAGATCGAACGTGAACTGCGGCAGTCGAAGACATGAATCAGCTGTGCCATGACCAGCGTTGCGAAGGCAACGGTCTGCGCCAGGGACAGGTGATCCGGCTCGGACTTCAGCGTCAGCCAGAAGGCGGCCAAAGTGCAGAGTCCGATCAAGACGCCGCGGCTTAGAATCTTCCAGCCGAGACGGCGGGCGAAGATGTTCTCCTTGGCCGGACGAGGCTTCTGCTTCATCAGATCGGATTCAGACGGATCGATGCCTAGAGCCATCGCCGGCAGACCGTCGGTGACCAGGTTCACCCAGAGGATCATGATCGGCACGAGGGGCAGCGGCATCCCCAGCATCATCGCGATGAACATGACGAGGATCTCGCCGACATTGGATGCCAGCAGATAGCGAATAAACTTCCGGATATTCTCATAGATATTGCGTCCTTCCTCGATTGCAGCGACGATCGTGGCAAAATTATCATCGCTGAGCACGAGGGAGGAGGCTTCCTTCGACACATCGGTGCCGGTGATCCCCATCGCGATGCCGATATCCGCCGCTTTGATCGCCGGCGCATCGTTCACGCCGTCGCCGGTCATGGCGACGACATGACCGCGGCGCTGCAGAGACTTTACGATGCGCAGTTTATGCTCCGGCGCTACTCTGGCGAAGACATAGATCTGATCCACCTTCTCATCTAAGTCCTCATCGCTCATCGCTGCCAGCTGCTTGCCGTTAATCACCTTGCCGTTTCTCGGCAGGATGCCCAGCTGCTTGGCGATCGCCTCCGCCGTCAACTGATGGTCGCCGGTAATCATCACCGTCTTGATCCCCGCCTGTTTGCAGGTCAGGATTGCATCCTTGACTTCTTCCCGCGGCGGGTCGATCATCCCGGCCAGCCCGATCAAGGTCAGGCCCCGTTCCGCTTCTTCCTCCGTGTCGCAGCTTTCGTGTTCCTTCACGTCCCTGTAAGCCAATGCCAGCACGCGAAGTGCCTGTTTAGCCATCGCTTCGTTGGCGGCCATCATCTTCTGCCGCAGCGTTCCGGTCAGCGGCACCACATTGCCTTCCCATAGAATATAGGAACATTGGTCAAGGAGCAGATCAGGCGCCCCTTTGACGCAGACGATCCGCCCGCCTTGATGCTGGACGACGACGGACATGCGTTTCCGCTCCGCATCAAAGGGAAATTCCTTCACCCGCGTATACATCCCAGCCAGGGACTGACGAGTCATGCCGGCCTTACTGCCCAATACCAGCAGTGCTCCCTCCGTGGGATCTCCTTTAATATCGCAGGTTTTCTTCGTTCCCGGGGAGGCAGCGGATTTCCCTTCCTTTGCGGCTTTCATCGCTGCTTTAGGGGCGACAGCCTCCCCTGATTGCTCGACCAAGACGGCATTGTTGCAGAGCACGCCGACCTGCAGCAGACGCCTGAGGGCGGAATCCCGCCTTGCGTCGATTCGCTTGCCCTGCTGTGTGATCTCGCCGTACGGCTCATATCCCAAACCCGACACTTCATATAGAGAGCCGCCGCTCCATAGATGGGTGACGGTCATCTTATTCTGGGTTAGCGTCCCCGTCTTATCAGAGCAGATCACCGACGCACAGCCCAAGGTTTCGACGGAGGGGAGTTTGCGCACGATCGCCTTGCGCTTGATCATCCGCTGCACACCGAGGGCTAGAGCGATGGTAACGATCGCCGGCAGACCTTCGGGGATTGCCGCCACGGCCAGGCTGACACCGGCCAGGAACATGCCGTAAGCCGGCTGTCCATGCATAATTCCCGCTGCCACAACCATCACAGTCAGCGCCAAAGCGATGACGATCAGCAGCTTACCCAGCTGTTCCAAGCGATGCTGCAGGGGTGTAGCCATCGCATCCGTCGTCTGAATCAGATCAGCGATCTTGCCCATCTCCGTATCCATGCCGGTGGCGATCACCACCGCCCTTGCCGTCCCCCGCGTTACCATCGTGCCCAGGAAACCAAGGTTGCGCCGATCGCCGAGCGGCGCGTCTTCTTCTAAGATCGTATCGATCCGCTTGTTGACTGGGACGGACTCGCCGGTCAGCGCCGATTCCTCCACATATAAGCTGTTTACTTCTAGAAACCGTACATCCGCCGGGATGCGATCGCCGCTCTCGAGCAGGATGATATCGCCGGGGACAAGGGTATGTGCTCCGACCTCGTTCACTTCGCCATTGCGGATGACCTTGGCCGTAGGTGCCGAAAGCTCCTTCAACGCCCGCAGTGATTTCTCCGCGCGGTATTCTTGGATGAACCCAAGGATCCCGTTCATCACGATGATCGCCAGGATCGTGATCGCATCCAGATACTCGCCGAGCAGCCCGGAGATGAGCGTGGCACCGACCAGTACCAGCACCATGAAGTCCTTGAATTGATTCAACAGAAGCACGATAGGTGATATGCGAACCCCTTCGCTTAGAACATTCGGACCGGCTGCTTCCAGCCTTCGCTTCGCTTCTCTGTCAGATAATCCGCTTAACGCATCCGTTTTCTGTAATCGGATCACATCTTGCGTGCTCAATTGATGCCACCTTTGCTGACTCATCGATTTCCCTCCTTGTAGAGTTCCAGCGAAAGCGTCAACTCCGGCCGACGCCCCCACAACCTGTCTACCGTATGTGTATTCTGACAAGCTGCGAAATATCCCAGTCGCGGACAAAATATAGCGCCGGCTTCTGCTTGCCGAATTCCATCACTTTTTTCTTGGCGAAAAGTATGGCATCATGGAGTTTAGCTCATCCGATCATCGACATCGGGTCATCGAGCTCGAAGCCTCCCGATTAACACAAAGAGATCCTTACAAAGATAAAGGTATAAAGATAAAGAGGTGAATCCCATGTCCTTAGACGGCGTAGCAGTCCGCGCGGTTGTCCATGAACTTCAGCAGCTTACGGACGGCCGCATTCACAAGATACACCAGCCCAGCGAACACGACATCGTCATGCAGATCCGCGCCGGCGGCAGGAATCACAAGCTCATCCTGTCTGCCAATCCAAGCATGCCGCGCGCTCATCTGACGAACGAACATTTCATCAATCCGCTTGAAGCACCGATGTTCTGCATGCTGCTGCGCAAGCACTGCGAGAACGGCATCATCGAACGCATCGAACAAGTCGGCATGGAACGCATCATTCATATGTATGTCAGACAGCGGGACGAGATCGGCGATCTAAGCCATAAGAAGCTCATCATCGAGCTCATGGGCCGGCACAGCAACATCATCCTCGTCGATGCGAACACGGATCAGATCCTCGACGGCATCCATCACGTCACACCGGCGATCAGCAGCTACCGCATCGTCATGCCCGGTGCGGCCTACACCCCTCCGCCCGCTCAGGACAAGGTCAATCTACTGGAGATTCCCGCGTCTGAGCTGCATACCCATATCGAATACGACAAACTCTCGCCTTCGGAGCTCACCGCAGCCGTTGAACGCCGGGTGATGGGCAGCTTCAGCGGAATCGGACCGCTCACAGCCCGGGAGATCATCCACCGCGCCGTACAAGGCGAAGGTCTGATCGCGGCACTAAGGGACTTCCAGAGCGTACTGCGGAATCATCAATATGAACCCTGCATTCTGGAACAAGAAGACGGGAAGCCGGTCTTCTCAGCGTTTGCCCTAACCCATATCGAAGGCAGGCTGCAGCCCTTTGATTCCATCAGCGCTTGCCTGACCGACTATTTCAGCGAGAAGGCGCAGCGCGATCTGGTCAAGCAGAAGACAGCCGATCTGATGAGGATCCTGACGAATGAACTGAACAAGAACGAGAAGAAACTCGAGAAATTATACGAATCTCTTAAAGAAGCCGAGGGCGCCGACCATTATCGGAAGCTCGGCGAACTGCTAACGGCATCGTTGCATACGATCAGCCGCGGCCAGTCAGAAGCGGAGGTCATCGATTATTATGATGAAGCCCAGCCGACGATTACGATCCCGCTGGATCCGAAGCTGTCGCCGGCAGAAAACGCCCAGCGCTATTACAAGCGGTATAACAAGTTGAAGAACAGCCAGACCGCGGTCCAAGAGCAGATCGAAACCACCCGGCAGGAGATCGCCTATCTTGAGACCTTGATCCATCAGCTCACCGATGCGACCTTGGACGACATCGATGAGATCCGCGATGAACTCGCTTCCCAGGGCTATGTGCGGCAGCGCAGTACCCCCGGTCACAAAAAAAAAGAAGCCGGCTAAGCCGACTCCCCTCTGTTATCAATCCCCGGAAGGGATCGTGATCTATGTGGGCAAGAACAACGCGCAGAACGATTATGTGACCAACCGCCTTGCCCGCCCGTCGGATACATGGCTGCATACGAAGGATATTCCGGGTTCCCACGTCGTCATCCGCAGCGCAAACTTCGGTGAAGAGACACTATATGCCGCCGCGCAGCTGGCCGCCTATTACAGTCAGGCCCGCGGATCCAGCCAGGTTCCGGTCGATTATACCCTGATCAAACATGTGCATAAACCGAACGGTGCAAAGCCGGGCTTCGTCATCTACGATCATCAGAAGACATTATATATCACACCGGATGAAGCATACATCGCACAGTTGGAACGCTGTTCGGGCGAATCGTCCAGCGGTTGACGCGCATTCGTCTCATCTCCTTTGTCCCCAGCTTTGGACAAGGGAGGTGAGGTATTCCCGCACCTGCTCCGCCAGCTCCGGCCGCTCGAGGGCGATATCCACCGTCGCTTTGATATAGCCGAACTTATCCCCGATATCATAGCGCACGCCCTCCAGAGGATAAGCGATCATCTGTTTCTGCTGATTCAGCACGCGCAGGGCATCGGTCAGCTGAATCTCCCCGCCCTTGCCCGGCTTCGCTTGCTCCAAGATCGAGAAAATCTCCGGTTCGATGATGTATCTGCCGATCACCGCCAGATTCGAAGGTGCTTGATCGGGCTGCGGTTTCTCTACCAGATCGCGGATCTTGATGATCCCGTCCTCCTCTTCAGGCGAGATGATGCCGTATCGATCCACTTCTGCGGGACTCACCATCATCGAGCCGATCACCGACGTCCGGTGCTGATTATACATATCGATCATCGACTTCAAGGTCGGCGTCTTCGACATGATGATGTCGTCGCCCAGCAGCACGGCGAAGGGTTCATTGCCGATGAACTTGCGCGCGCACAATACGGCATGACCTAGACCCAGGGGCTGCTTCTGACGAATATAGTGAATATCCGCCAAATTCGAGATCTGCTGCACCATCTCCAGCATTTTCTGATTCCCCTTCTCCTCCAACATCAATTCCAGCTCAATCGATTTATCAAAGTGATCCTCGATGGCGCGCTTGTGCTTCCCCGTAACGATGATGATATCCTCTACGCCCGATTCAATCGCCTCTTCGACGATGTATTGGATGGCAGGTTTGTCGACGATCGGCAGCATCTCCTTCGGCTGCGCTTTCGTCGCCGGCAAGAATCTTGTCCCTAATCCGGCTGCGGGAATGATTGCTTTGCGTATCATAAAGGTCCCTCCTTCAACAATTGGACACCGGAAACAACCGCTGGATCTGCTGCAGCAGATCCTTACGAAACCCTGATCACAGGCATGGCACTCCGGTTACTGACACAGGCCTGCTCGAATGTTTACACTGACCAGCCACAGCCACAGCCAACTGCACCAAAACCGGGCACTCAATCGGACTTCCTTGATTTACAGTATTCAGCGTTTTCAATCCGGTGATATACGGGTATTCATACCGCGCATGGCAGCAGCATTGGATCAGACCATGGGGCGGATCATGGATAAGACTATGCCGTCTAGAGCCATTGATCCAGATCATGTTTTTTCAAAAAGGTCATAAATGTAACTGCCGCAAGGGGCAGCAGCGTCGATTTGAGGTAAACGGCATGGAAATCCCGCATGAAATTCAGTCCTCGAATGCGCTTCGTTACGATCGTCCCCAATACCGATTCATTCCGCACCGCCGAGCGGGAAAGCACAGACAATCCGAGACCCGCCTCCACAGCGGACTTCACGGCCCCTGTGCTGCCCAGCTCCATGACGATCTTCAACTGCTGCGGGTCGTGCCCGCCTGCCCGCATCTCCTGTTCCATCACCTGCCGCGTTCCTGAACCCTGCTCGCGAAGCACGAAGGGATGATCGATCAGCTGCTCAAAAGTCGGTTCCTCCACGTCTCGCAGCGGATGGTCCGGCGGTATGATCAACAGCAGCTCATCACTCAGCACCACATCGGAATGAATCTCGGGATGCTCGACCGGCGCCTCCACTAAGCCGAAGGTCAGCTGATGGTTCACGATCTCTTCGACGATCTGCGCCGTATTGAACACCTTCAGGCTGATCATAATATCGGGATATTCCCGGGCGAACGGACCTAATAATCTGGGGAGGATGTACTCGCCGATCGTCAAACTTGCACCGAGCTGCAGTTTACCCTTCAGCATCTCCGTGTAGCCGGCCATCGCCTGCTCCGTTTCCTTCATCAAGGCGACCGCTTGCCGTGCATAGGGAAGCAGCGCCTTCCCCGCATCGGAGAGCTCAACCCGCTTCGTCGTGCGATGGAACAGCTTCACGCCGAAGTATTCTTCTAAAGCCTGCACCTGCATCGTCACCGCCGGCTGCGTCATGCTGAGGGATTGGGCCGCCGCTGAGAAGCTCCCGTAGACAGCGACGGTATGGAAGATATGAAGATGATGGAAGTTCAGGGCCACGCCGCTTCCTCCTTATATAAACTATTCTTATATTTTAGCACAATATTTCCCGCCCCGCGACAGAATTCCCTCCATCCCTTACCAGAGAATCCTTTATGTACCGTCTGTCAGATCGTCTTTCATCATCCCTCATGGCAACTGCCGTCCTCAGCTATGATCCTGCCTCTGCAGTTCTCTCTCCAAAATAAGAAAGCGCTCAGCAATCACTGAACGCCAGCAAACCGCCGCCGTGCACAAGATCCGGCAGCAGAAATGTTAGATTAGCAGATCTATGGGCTTATCTTCTCTTACGCGCACTCTTCACCAAGGTCATCCGACGGGAATGCCGGAGCCATGAATAGTAGGTGCGAAGATCTCTTAATTCCATCGTCTCAGACATGCGGCCAAGGAAAGTCACCACGATCATCTTGTGTACAGGACCTCCGGCGAGATCCGTCTCGTCTTCCATTTCCGAGAATTCCGCCACCATCACCAAGTCATCGTCAACGACATACACATCCTCTTCCTTGCGATAGTACGGTTCGATGCGGCCCTTCTTCAATCGTTCCCACAGGAACGCGCAGATATCCGCGTATCCGGTCTTCTTCGATTCCACGCGGCTTTCCCAGCGCATGCGGGCATGATTGGTGATGACGATATCCGATACTTTATACCTACCTAGCTCCACATAAAATGGTTCATATGTACTCCATCGTTCCATGGTCGCATCCTTCATTACGGCTCCCCCTTCGATGATGGGTATTTATAACTAGGATATGAATACTATTATTTTCTATTATAAATCTATAAGCGCTTTTGCACAACAAAAAAACGCGAAAAAGCGATGATTAGTGACATCAATCGACTTTTTGCGCGTTTTTCAAGGGGGGATATCACAATTGGAAATGTAAAGGTTGTCTGTGTGATGAATGGTTAGAATGGTTATGAATGATAGGTGAACGCCTTAGATTGATCAGCTTCATCAGCTTGTTCAACTTGCTCATCTCTGCCGTCGCTGCTGCTTGAACTAGTGCTGCTGTTGAACTCCGTGGGAATCTCTCCCCTTAGAGATCGTTCGACACTTTTGACGTACGGCAGTTTCTCCAACTGAGCGATGATGCGATCAGCTTCTGCTGCGTCCACGTACAGAACCACATATCGCATCTTCTTGGATATATAATGAACGTTGCCGTATTTCTCAAAGGTTCTTGCAGGCTTTAGGTCTTTCGTCCAAATGATCAAGCCCGTTCGTTCAGGAAACAACATATTAATCCCTTCTTTACCTCAAAAGCTATAATTCTTTAAGACTATCAGACTATGCAAGAAAAACCTCATCCACAGCGGCACGCCCCGCCGCTCCCGCAACCGCTGACAGGCAGCGGATTATTGCTCGGCACTTTAATCGATTCCGAGACGGCATGGGCGATGGTCTTGGACAGATCATAGAGAAGTTCATCCAGGTTCTTCTCTGCTTCTTTATATCGTCTAACCGCTTCGAACTTTTCCAGTTCCTTCTCCGCTTCCTTCGCTTCTTCCAGCGCGCGGTGATATTCAGGATGGAAATGTCCGAAACGCTCACATTCCGCAAACATTTCTTTTTTCCTCGTAAAATCCCGAATCTTCTCCTGAATCTCTGGACTGGATTGGACGATCTTCTGCCACTTCAAGTACTCGGCGACTTCCTGGGAGTTCGTCACCATATCTCCCAGCTCATAGGCCATAAGAAGTACCTGGGCCGTGTCCAGAGACTGAATCTCAGCTGTTTGCATCGGCATTTCCCTCCTTATTACAGCATGTTCCTCTATCATCATAGCATGAAATTGAAATTTGGGAATCCCTTTTCTTATTCCCAGAATCCCGGCATAAGGAGCTTAAGCTGCTCGATATCTCGTAATTCCAGTTGTTTGCGTTCCGCTCCTGAACTGCCGTACACCTTGAATGAAGTCCCCGTATCCACAATCGAACTCGGCACAAAATCGAATTCCTTATCTGCTGCCCGAAGCCGCACCGCCGTGCGCCAACGGATCGCCTGTTCCAGCAAAGCTCTGCTCGTGGACGGATGGTAACGGCGGTATTGTTCATACCAGATCGACGGAATCTGCTCCACATCCGGATAAACCTCTTCGATCACATCCTTCGGCGGCGCCAGTGCATGAACCGCGCTTGCATCCCTGGGAGTGAAAAGCCCCGGCGCCTGCGGCGCCAAAGCCGCTTCATCGATGAAGGACACGGAAGCCTCGCTTCCTTGGTCATGCCTGAGATCCAGCGCGGCTTCCTCCAGTTCCCCCTTCCCGGCTGGAGCATCCATGGCTGCTTCTATGCCGCATTCCCTGAGCAGGGATGCCAGCTGCGACGGCTCAGCCCTTGCTGCAAACCAAACCTGTTCATTCAGCCGCATAAGCCCAAGCTGTTCTGCATGCGCCGCCAGCCAGGATGCATCCTGTTCACGGTTCGTTTGCAGGATCATTCCCGGGACGAGGCGCACCGTGAAACGTCCTGCTTCCCATTCGCGAATGGTTTGCCGGATGGACCTTGCGATCTCATCCATGCTATGAGCTTCAAGGAAGCGAAGGATGCGCTCCGCATCCCATCCCTGTTCACTTGCCCGCCGCACGCTGCCTGCTGTCAGGCGAAAGCGCAGCACCGCATCACAAGCAAGCCGTTCTGCGAAGCGATGAAGCGCATGCTGAACCTTGAAACAGGTATGCGGATAGGCGATGATCTCATAATCCCTCTGCACGATCAAGGTCTGGGGCATCGTCTCGAGCGGCGGTACTCGCCTGATCCAGCGCTGCCCCATCTCATCGACCGCGGATTCGAGCCAGCCGGAGCGCTGGAGATGATCCAGCCACGCTTTCAGCTCGGACCTCGTCTCCTCATCATCTCCTGCATCGCCGATCACAGCATCGTCCAGGCACCACTTCTCGCCGGTGAACTTCCACAAAGCCGCCGTCCAGCGCTGCAGAAGCGGCTGCCGCGGGCTGTGCACGCGGTACCAGAGCAGGAACATCTGCTCTTCCCGCGCCGCTGCATCCATATCCAGCCAAGCCGAGAGACGCCGTTCATCCACCCGTACCTGCGGCGGTTCCATGACCAGCACCCGCATGCGCAGGCCGAGGTCGACGGCTTCCAGCACCTGCCGGCGTGCCCCTTCATCTTCCTTACCGCACTTAGCGACTTTGGCGATCAGCAGGTCCAGACTGCGCTTCTGAAATCGGCCCTGTCTCGTTAAGCGAAGCGGCTCAGCCTCGATCTCCAGGAACACGAGGAAGAGAATCTCCCCCATCCTGCGGTGCGGATCTGCGGCGAGCAGCAGCGGCGAGGCGAAGGGCGCGTCCTCAGGCTGCTGCATATAATCCATGTAGATCGATACGGGCAGCTGGTACTGCCGTTCTCCCCATGTTCTCGACAGCGTATGAACAAGCTGTTTGCGGCACAGCTTCAGCAGACCGAGATGCCATTCAGCCGGAATACCCGCTTCTCCAGCCCTTTGCAAGTATGTATCCAGTGAGAACGGCGAATGCCCAAAGCAGCGATGGATCAAGTCCAGCGCCCGACACTCCAGCGGATCTAGAGCCTCATATTTACTCGCCTGCCCCTTCCTCAAGACAGTGCTCCCTCCCTTTCCGCATGCGTAAGGACCGATTCCTGCTTCTGAGCACACCACTCCTCCGCATGGGAACGTTCATAGGCATACCCTTGCTCGACGAGGAAGAGCTGCCTCCGACGAGCGAATTCCTCCTCCCGGGTATGTTCCGAGACCAAGGTATAGAAATACGCCTCTCCCCTTGCTTTCGGACGCAGGATCCGCCCCAGCCGCTGTGCTTCCTCCTGCCGCGATCCGAAGCTGCCGGAGATCTGAATGGCGACAGAAGCATCGGGCAGATCAACAGCAAAGTTAGCCACCTTCGATACAACCAAGACGGGGACCGCTCCCTGCTTGAACCTTTCATACAGCTCTTCCCGCTCTTCATGGGCCGTCCCACCGCTGATGATCGGGGCGCCGAAAGTGTTGGAAACGGCTTTCAGCTGATCGAGATATTGGCCGATGATCAGCACGGATTCCCCCTGATGCCGCTCCAGCAGGGATGCCAGCACGGGCAGCTTCATGCGGTTCTCGGCAGCGATGCGGATCTTGCGCCGATTGTCCGCTTGGATATACCGCCTCTCCGTATCCGCACAGAGCGGAACACGGATCTCCCTGCATGTTACGCGTGCAATCCAGCCCTGGCTCTCGAGGGATTTCCATGACCGGTAATAACAGCGCGGCCCAACCAGGGAGTAAACATCCTCCTCCAAACCGTCTTCCCGCACCAGCGTAGCGGTCAGGCCGAGCCGCCGCGTCGCTTGCAGCTCAGCAGTCGCTCGGAATACAGGGGCGGGCAGCAGATGAACCTCATCATAGATGATGAGGCCCCAGTCCCTCTCTCGAAAGATATTCATATGCTGCAGCGGCTCGTCTCTGCTCTTGCGGTACGTGAGGATCTGATAGGTGGCGACGGTGACGGGCCGTACTTCCTTGCGCGTGCCGGAATACTCGCCGATATCTTCCGGTGTCAGGGTGGTCTTATCGAGCAGTTCGCGGATCCATTGGCGGACGGACGTCACATTGGTCGTCAGGATCAGCGTCGCGCACTTCAGGCTCGCCAGCGCTCCGATGCCGACGATCGTCTTGCCTGCGCCGCAAGGCAGAACAACGACCCCGCTCCCCCCTGATGCCGGCGACAGGAAACGGGCCACCGCCTCCTGCTGATAATCACGCAGCTGGAAGCTTCGTCCCAGGTGATCCTGCCTGCGCAGCTCAACTTCCAGAGCTTCCCCGTCATGATAGCCCGCCAGATCCTGCACTGGGATGCCGATGCGGATTAGTTCCCGCTTGATCTCCCCGCGCCGTCCCGGACGAATGATGAGATGTCTGGCATCCAGTGAGCCGGCGAGCAGTTCGGCCAGAGAAGGCATCAGGAGGATCGACTGAAGCAGCTGCTCATCGCTGCTGTATAAGCACAGCTTTCCTTCACGCAGGATGATCTTGACGAGCCCGTAACGATCAACGAAATAGAAAATATCATTGCGGACATTCTGCGGAATCGTAAACTTGCAGTGGTCCGCCAAGAATTGCACGATCTCCCGTGCACGGACCCCGGCAGCCGCCGCATTCCAGAGCGTCAGCCGGCTCATGCGGTACGTATGGATGCGGCCGGGATTTTTGATCAACTCGGCATATTCACTCAGTTGGCTGCGAATTTCCTCATACGCAGGGTGATCGGATTCCGCAAGGATCGTAAAATCACTCTGCACGAATAACGGCCTGTTCTCAGCTGCTGTCATCACCCGCGCCCCTTCTCATTCTTGCGATTTTCTTTCTGTAACTATAGTATGAAGATGGTATAGGTCGTTTTATACATGAACCGCTTGACAGCAAGGAAAGGACGTCTAAGGTTATGAGATTCATGAAACTTCTAAGTTGGATCGCAGCACTGGTGATCACGGCCGGCTGCGCGGCAGAGACCCCGGCATCGGACGACACCGCTGAGATTCTCGCCGCCTACCCCGAACTGCAAGGCAAGGCTCACGTTCGGGAAATCGTCACCAGGATCATCGACGGAGACACCTTCGAACTGGCCAGCGGCCATAAGGTGCGGCTCATCGGCGTCAACACGCCGGAGATCACCAAGGGGAAGAGCGAAGCTTACGGTGAGGAGGCCAAGCAGTATGCCTCGGATCATCTGTTGGATCAGGAAGTGATCCTCTTCGCCGACGTCTCGGATACGGATCGCTACGGCCGGCTGCTGCGCTACGTCTTCCTGCCTGGTGATCCGTTGATGTTCAACGAACGGCTGCTCCTGGAAGGATATGCGAACACGATGACCGTGCCGCCGGATGTCACCTTCGCCGAACGCTTCGTCGCACGGGAACAGGAGGCAAGGGCAGCCGGTGCGGGATTGTGGAGCGATGCAGCTGCCGCGTCCGCGGGATCAGCGCCTAAGCCGCAAGAAACGCAGGATTCCGTCAACTCCTACGAACCCTCCTGTGAAGACCCGCAGATCAAAGGCAATATCAACTCCAAAGGCGAGCGCATCTACCACGAGCCCGGCAGCCGTTACTATGACGCGACGATCCCTGAGCTCATGTTCTGTACAGCGGAAGAAGCTGAAGCGGCGGGATTTCGTGCACCGAAGCGTTAACCGCGCCTGTACAGAGATATCCATAAAGGCTGTCTGCCCGCGATTCCCCGCGGCAGACAGCCTTTGCTGTATTCACAGACGGCGTCTTAGTTGTTCATCAGATTTTCTTTCATGCGCTTGATATTCTGACGTTCCCCTGCCACGACGAGAATCGCTTCCGCAGGGATCACGTAGTCCGGTCCCGGGTTGATGTTCTGCTTCTCCTTCTCAATCACAGCAAGGATGCAAAGATGCAATTGATGCGTTTAATCACACTCGAAACAAGCACTTTGTAACCTGCGGAGGATAAAAGTGGTGCGCGATTGTCTTGCCATATACACAGATCTAATTTTTTATAAACTCAACTTTCGCAGCTTAATTGTCCAAACAAACCCTTGATATAATTGGGCAAACTCGAAATCCAATGCTGGAGTTGACGAAAAACGGCAGACTGATCCCGTTTGGATTTGGCTTCCGTGAACGCCATGAAAA